>JALYHF010000343.1 GCA_030776745.1 Actinomycetota bacterium
CTCCTCGGCCGTGCTCTTGGCCGCCTCGCCAGCAGCCGCCTTCTCGGCTCGGCGCTTGGCGGCGCGGCGGCGCTCGGGCTTCGGGCTGCGCTCACCCTTGGCCTTCCGGCGTGGCAGCCGCCAAGGGTTGGTCCGCATGGAAGGCAGGGCGTACCTGGGAACGAGCACCGGGGTGAGCGCTCCCATGATGACGACGAGCAGGAAAGCGACGGCGGCGAGGGGAGTGGCGGTCATGGGCTGTTCGATGAAGACGCTCCTGGCCGTGGCCAGGGGAAGGTCGCCGGGGGCGACCGGGCCCAGGAGGCCTGGAACCGGCGGCGCGACGACGCCGGCGGCACCCGGAAGGGGTCCGGCCTGGGCCCGGCCCTTGAAGGTGTCGACCAGCGGGCCGACGTTCTTCATGGCCTCGTCCAGGGCACCGTCCAGCCAAGACTTGGGGTCCACCGCCGGCAAGGGGGTCCCGGGCGCGACCCGCAGGGGCACGATCCGCGTCGTCGCCTTCTTGCCGCGCCCCTTGGTCACGACCTTGTAAGCCGGGTGGATCTCGAAGTGGACGTGGGGCGGCCCGCCGGCGGCGTTGCCCGAGTTGCCCACGTAGCCGACGATGTCACCGGTGCGGACGGCCTGGCCCTCTCTCAGCCCCGGAGGCCGCCCGGCCAGGTGCGTCATGTAGAAGTAGGTGCCATCGGCCTGGATCACGTAGGTCGAGATCCCGCCCAGCCCGCCATCGGTGAGGCGCACGACCCCATCCGTGGGCGACCGGACGGGGGTGCCCATGTCGGCGAAGAGGTCCGTCCCCTGGTGCAGCCGCCAGCCCGGGCCGAAGCGGGGGAACCACCAGTCGTGGCTGTAGTGGGCGTAGCCGGCGATCGGGAACCGCCCCATCCCGATGCGCATGGCCTCGTCGTGGGGGACCCCCAAGGCCTCGAGAGCTCGAAGGGCGTCGACCAGGGCCCTGCTGTTGTTGGGCCTGGTCCGCTTCACCGACCGGCTGAGGGCGGCCAGGTGGGCGGGGAAGGGACCGGCGTCGGGCGGCACCACGCCATCGGCGTCGCCACCGAGCGCTGGGGCCGGCGGCGGGGCCGCCGCCGGCTTGGGCCCCGGGGCCGGGGGTGGCGCCTTGGGGGCAGGGGCCGGTGGGGGCGCGAGGGGGTTGGGCAGCAACTTCGGCGGGGGCGGAGGGGGCGCGCCGGGAGCGGTGGTGGTGGTGGTGTTGTTGCCCAGCGGCAGCCTGATCTGCGCGCCGACAGCGGACGTCCCGGCCACGGCGAAGGTGGCCAGAGCCAGTACGAGGACCAGAGCCGTCCCCAGGCGCGTCATCCTTGGTCCCCCCGAATACGGTGACGATAACCCCATCGGTGAAGCGCCGTCACGTCAAAGTTCGGGTGGGGCGGGCGAGGGGTGGCGACGCTGTCCTGCTTCGCGCTGTTCCGGCCGAAGTGTCATTCCTCGACGATGAAGACCTCGTGCATGCCGCTGCGCTCGAGCAGCGTGGCGGCATCGGACGTCGGCGATCGCAGCACCAGGTCTCCGCCGGCCTCTCGCAGCCGCTTGCGTGCGCCGACCAGCACGCCGAGGCCGGTCCAGTCCTTGAAGTCGAGGTCCTTCACGTCGAGCACCACGCGCTGTCCTCCGGCTTCGACAAGTTTCCGCAGGCGTTCCCGCAGTTCCGGCGCGGTCCGGGCGTCCACCTCCCCCCGCAGGGTGAGCGGCTTCCCGCCGTCGCCGGGATCGACCTCCAGGGGGAGTGCTCCGGTGGGGCCGGCATCGGGCTCGTGGCCAGCCCCCGCAGGCACGGGGGTGGTCTTCGCCGGCTCCCCGGGTGGGGCGCCGGCCGGTTCGGGCCTCGCTGGCGAGGGGTGCTGCTCCACGGCCGCCTCCTCGGAGGTCCTGCAGTCCGTTGACGGGCTGGACCCTAGCGCGGCCGGTCCTGCGGTACCGTCCCTACCGTGGACGACCTCGAGGTGATCCAGGCCTTCGTCGCCCAGGGTGCCAGAAGAGCCTTCGGTCCGAGCCTGCACGTGGAAGGGGACGGTCTCTTCTTGCACGGATGGTGGCACAGCGCCTTTCGGGTCTCGGGGGAGGCCTTCCTCGTGCGCAACGAGGAGCCACCGAGCGACGCCAGGGTGCTCGAGGACGTGGGCCGGGAGCTGGCCCGACGCGGGCTCCAGCAGGTCGGAGTGGACCTGCCGCTCATCCAGCCGGTCACCTACGCCGCCCTCTCACTGGGCAGCGTCTCGTGGGCCGTGTGGTCCACCGACCTCGCCGTCGCCGAGCAGGCCCTTCAGGAGCGGGCCGGCGCCGAGTCGTTCTTCGAGGAGGCGGCCGAGGAGGACGAACCGGTGGACTTCCGAGCCGAGCTCGGAGGGGCGCGGCGTCTGGCCGGGCTCCCGCCTTCGTTGATCTTGACCGTGGGGCTCGACCCCGCTCATGCCCGCCTGCTGGAAGGGGCCTTCCCGGACTGCCGGGTGGAGTCGAGGGCCCTCGAGGAGCTCGACCCGGACGCGTGCGGCTCGCTGGTCCCCTCGGTCATCCTGGTCGACGCCACCGCTCAGCGGGGGCGGGAGTTCGTGATGGAGCTACGGGCGTCGGCCTGCGGACGCTTCGTGCCCGTCGTCGCCATGACCGGGGGTGCTGACGTTCCCCTCGGTGCCGATGAGGTGCTCGATCCTGACCAGGACCCGAGCGGGTGGGTCGAACCGATCCGCCAGCTCCTTCCCTGAGCCGGCCCCCAGGTCGCGTTCTTCGGCGGTAGTGTCTTCGGACGATGGAACGCCTCGATGACGACGCCATCGCCGCCGCCCTCCAGGGTCTTCAGTGGGACCGCGACGGCGACCGGCTGGTCCGGGTGGTGAAGCGCAAGGACTTCGCCGAAGCCATGGAGTTCGTCAATGGAGTGGCTCAGCTGGCCGAGGGCGCCAACCACCACCCCGACATCACGGTGAGCTGGAACACGGTGACCCTCCACCTCACCACCCACAGCGCCGATGGGATCACCCAGAACGACATCAGTCTCGCTGCCGCCATCGACGGCCTGCTCCCGGCCTGAGCCATCTCGGCCGTGGGCGCCCGTCCGGGCCGAGATCAGACCCGCAGGCGCTGGCTGGAGGTCTTGGCGCGGGTCGGCCTGGCGGCGAGGGGGATCGTCTACGCGCTGGTCGGCGTCCTCATCCTGCAGATCGCCATCGGCCAAGGGGGCGCCCGGGCGGACAAGCAAGGCGCCTTCCAGGCCCTCGCCGAGCGGCCCTTCGGGCGCGTGCTGCTCGTGGCCGTCGCCTCCGGGCTGCTGGCCTACGCCGGGTGGCGGCTGGTGCAGGCCCTCCTCGACCCGGCGGGAGAGGGCGACGACGCAGCGGGGACGGTGAAGCGGCTGGGCCTGGCCGGACGGGCCGTGGTGTACCTCGCCGCCTTCGCCACCTGCCTGCCGCTGATCCTCGGCAGCCGTCAGGGCGGGGCTTCGAGCCAAGAGCGCGACGTCACCGTTCGAGCCCTGGAGCTGCCGTTCGGCGCCTGGATCGTGGCGTCGGCCGGGCTGGCCGTGCTGGGCGCGGGCGTCTACATCCTCTACCGGGCCGTGAGCCGTCGCTTCCGAGAGAAGCTCGACGTGGGCGACATGGGCCCCTTGGAGGAGCGGTGGACGGTTCGCCTGGCCGTTGCCGGGCTGGTTGCCAAAGGGCTCGTGTTCGCGCTGGTCGGTGCCTTCCTGGTGCGGGCAGGCGTGCGTCATGACCCGGACCGCGGTGTCGGCCTCGACGCCGCCCTGCGGGAGGTGGCCGGCAAGGGGTACGGCCCATGGTTGCTCGTGGCGGCCGCCCTGGGCTTGGTCGCCTACGGCGTCTTCTCCCTCATCGAGGTCCGCTACCGCAAGGTCCTGCACGCCTGAGGGACCGGTGCCCGCGGCAATAGGGGTGTAGCGGATGCCCGGAGGGGGGACAGTGCCACCGTCCCGCACCCTCGGAGGGCCCCATGGATAACAAGGTCAAGTTCTTCTTCTTCCTGGCTTCGTTCTTGTGCTTCGCGCTGGCCACGGCCGGGGAGGCCTGGCGCTTCGGGGCCCGGGGCCGGCGCGGGCTCCCTCCCCGGATCGGGCTGGTTCCCCTGGGCCTGGCCCTCTACGTCTTCCCGTTCGTGTGGGACTTGGGCGAGCTGGCGTTCTGACCGGGCCGGGGCACGGCCTCGTCCCCGTCCTCAGCCCCGCACCGTCTCGGAGACGATGAGGTCCACCACGTCCTCCATCCGGCCCGAGCGGGCGAAGGCTTGCCGCTGGCGGGCCGCACCCGTCCCGCGAGCGGCCGTCTCACGGGCCAGCCCGGAGATCTCCTCCCACTCGCCGCGATCGGCCAGCGCCGGCCGCAGGAAGGCCAGGAGCTCTTCGACCATCTCCCGGGCCGGGACGGCCCGCGGCGTGAGGACGTCCACCAGGTCGGCCTCGACTCCGTAGCGGGCTGCCCTCCACATCGACGCCCGCAGCATCTCCGGGCGCACGCGCGGCACCGGGCGTCCTGCCACGGCCTCGGTGTGGCAGGACTGGGCCAGCGCCCGCACGAGCCCGGCGACCAGGACGGCCTCGTCCACCGTGAGGCAGATGTCGGTCGCCCGGAACTCCAGCGTGGCGAACTTGGCCGAGGGCCGGACGTCCCAGTAGATCCTGGCCGGGTCGTCGATGCTGCCGGTGACCACCAGCTCTCTCACCAGCTGGTCGTACTCGGCGCGGGACTCGAAGACGTGCGGCAGGCCGGCCATGGGCCAGCGGCGCCAGACCTCCGTCCGGAAGCTGCCGTAGCCGGTGTCCACACCGGCCCAGAAGGGGGAGTTCACGGCCAGGGCGACGATGGGGGAGAGCCAGGGCCCCACCCGATTGAGGACCTCGATGGCGTCCTCTCCATCTGGGAACCCGACGTGGACGTGACAGCCGCACACGAGCTGCTCGCGGGCCAGCTGCTGGTAGTCGCGCTCGAGGGCCACGTAGGCGGGCTTGGGGGTGATGGCGTGGCCTTCGTTCCAGTGGGAGAAGGGGTGGGTGCCGGAAGCGCAGATGCGAGTGCCCTCGGCCACGGCGGCGGCCATCACCTGGTGCCGGAGGCGTGCCAGCTCGCGGCGCACCTCGGCCAGGCTGCGGCAGACCGGCGTCCCGGTTTCCACTTGGATCAGCTGGAGCTCCGGTTGCACGGCGTCGCCCAGCGCGCCGCGGGCCCTGGCCAGGATGGGCTCGAGGCGAGGTCGGAGGGCCCGAGTCTCCTGGTCGACGATGAAGAACTCCTCTTCGACCCCGATGGTGAAGGCGTCGGCCTCGGCTTGCATCGGATGGAGCTTGGCTCGTGGCCGGCGTCTGGGCGAACCGGAGCGGCGCTGGCCTACCGCGAGCCGGCCTCGGAGCCCGTCGTCACCGCGGCGATGGCAGCCTGACCGATGCTCACCCCTCCGTCGTTGGGCGGGATCCGGCTGTGGACCAGGACCTCGAGGCCCGAGGCCTCGACGGCGGGGACGACCACCTCGGTCAGGCGGGCGTTCTGGAACACGCCGCCGCTGAGGGCGACGGTGCCCAGCCCGTGGCCGCGGGCCAGGCGGACGGCCAGCTCGGCCACCCCCCGTCCCAGGCCGGCGTGGAAGCCGGCCGAGAGGAGCGCCAGAGGGGTGCCGCGGTCGCGCTCGGCCACGACCGTGGCGACGAGGACCGAGGGGTCCAACACCGTCATGCCGGCCTCGTCGGTGCGGACCTCCACGGGATAGACCGGCGCCACGTCGAGGGGCACCTCGGTGGCCGCCGCTTCCAGCTCGATCGGCGCCTGACCCTCGTAGGTGGCCCGAAGGCGCAGGCCCACCAGGCCCGCCACCGCGTCGAAGAGCCGGCCGCCACTGCTGGTCGTGGGCGTCTCGGGATGCTCCACGAGCGAGAGCACGGCCCGCCAGCGCTCGTCGGCGTGGCGACCGTACCGCTCGGCCTCGGCTGGGCCGAGGGCGGCGTGGGCCCACGCCATGGCCATCCGCCAGGGTTCCTTGGCCGCCCGGTCGCCACCGGGGAGCGGGACCTCCCGGAGGTGACCCACCCGCCGGTAGCCGTGAAGGTCGGCGACCAGGAACTCGCCCCCCCAGAGCCTGCCGCACTCGCCGAGGCCCAGCCCGTCGAACGCCACCCCGAGCACGGTGTCGGTGCGGCCGTGCTCCACCAGACAGGACGCGATGTGAGCGTGGTGGTGCTGGACGCCCAGGGTGGGCAGGTCGAGCTCGAGGGCGAACTTGGTGGACAGGTACTCGGGGTGGAGGTCGTGGGCCACGACCTCGGGGTCCACGCCCGTGAGGCGGCACAGGTGGTCGACGGCCTGGAGGAACGAGCGGTAGGCGGCCAGGTGCTCGAGGTCGCCGATGTGGTGGCTGGCCACGATGTTCTGCCCCTTGGCCACCGCCACGGTGCTCTTCAGCTCGGCCCCGACGGCTAGAACCAGGCGCCGGGCGGGAGCGGGCAAGGCGATGGGCTCGGGGGCGTAGCCTCGGGACCGCCGGACCATCTGCACCCGGTGGGGCCGGGCCCGCACGACCGAGTCGTCGCAGCGGATGTGGATGGCCCGGTCGTGGCCGAGGATGGCGTCGACCATCGGGCCCAGTCGCGTCACGGCATCGGTGTCGTCGTGGGCGATCGGCTCGTCGCTCAGGTTCCCACTGGTCATCACCAGCGGCCGGGGCACCCGCCGCAGGAGCAGGTCGTGCAGCGGCGTGTAGGGGAGCATGAGGCCGAGCTCCGGCAGTCTGGGCGCCACGCCGCCGGCCGCGCGCTCACCAGGGCGGCGCGGGGCCAGGACGATCGGTCGCCGGGGTGACGCGAGGGCGTGCTCGGCGTCCACGCTGAGCTGGCACAGCGACCGGGCGGCGTCGAGGTCGGGGACCATCAGCGCGAACGGCTTGTCGTCGCGGGCCTTGCGCCGGCGGAGCTCGGCCACGGCGGCCTCGTTGCCGGCGTCGACGGCGAGGTGGTACCCCCCGAGGCCCTTGACGGCGAGGACCTGGCCCGCCTCCAGGGCCTTGGCGGCACCGTCGAGGGCCTCGGCTGCGCCGGCGAGGAGGGTGCCGCCGGGCGACACCAGGTGCAACTGGGGCCCGCACGCCGGGCAGGCGTTGGGTTCGGCGTGGAAGCGGCGGTCGGCGGGGTCCTCGTACTCGCGCCGGCAGTCCTCGCACATGGGGAAGGACGCCATCGTGGTCGACGCCCGGTCGTAGGGGATCGAGCGAATGATCGTGTAGCGGGGCCCACAGTTGGTGCAGTTGATGAAGGGGTACTCGAAGCGCCGGTCGGCTGGGTCGTGGAGCTCGGCGAGGCAGTCGGCGCACGTCGCCACGTCCACGCTCACGGCCACCGCCGGGGCCCCCTCGACCCGGCTGTCGACGATGTGGAACCCGTTCGCCCCCTGCGTGCTCGCAAGCGAGGTGGTCTCGACGGTGGCGATGTGGGCCAGCGGGGGTGGCTCCTCGGCCAACCGGCGGGCCAGCTCGTCCAGCCGGTCCGGCGGCCCTTCCACCTCGATGACCACGCCCTTGCTGTCGTTGGCCACGTGACCCCCGAGCCCGAGCTCCACGGCGTGGCGGTAGACGAACGGGCGGAACCCCACGCCCTGCACGGTGCCGGTCACCCGCAGGCGCCGGCGCTGGGTGACCACGGCCTCTCGTCGGGGTCAGCAGATGCGGGGGAGCGGGTCGCCGACGAGCATGTCGACGATCCGGTTGCCTCCGAACCCCGTGTTGATGATGACGATGCCCGGCGGCTCCTCCCGGATCTCACCGATGATGGCGGCGTTGGCGCCGAGGGGATGGGCCCGCATGGCGGCGAGGGCGGCGTCGGACTCCTCGGGGGGGACCACGGCGACGAGCTTGCCCTCATTGGCCACGTAGAGGGGGTCGATGCCCAGGATCTCGCAGGCGCCGTTGACCACGCCGCGCACGGGCAGGGCTGACTCCTGGAGCACCACGTGCACGTTGGCGTCGCGCGCCAGCTCGTTGCAGACCGTGGCCACGCCGCCGCGCGTGGGGTCGCGGAGCCACCGCGTCGATGGCGCCGCCGCCAGCAGGGCCTCCACCAGCCCGCCCAGCGGTGCGGTGTCGGAGTCGAGGTCGGCCTCGATGCCGAGCTCGCCCCGAGCCAGCATGACGGCCACCCCGTGGTCGCCGATGTAGCCGGACACCAGGACCCGGTCGCCCGGCCGTACCGACGCCGAGCTCAGCCGCACCGACGCCGGCACCACGCCCACGCCGGCCGTGTTGATGTAGAGCCCGTCGGCGGCGCCCTTGTCCACCGTCTTGGTGTCGCCGGTGACGACCTGCACGCCGGCCAGCGCCGCCGCCTCGGCCATATCGGCCACGATCGCTCGCAGCTCGGCGATCGGGAAGCCGTCCTCGAGGATGAAGGCGGCCGACACCCACTGCGGCCTGGCGCCCATCATGGCCACGTCGTTGACCGTGCCGTGAACCGCCAGATGGCCGACGGAGCCGCCCGGGAACTGGCGGGGCTTCACCACGAAGGAGTCGGTGCTGAAGGCCAGGCGCTCACCCGAGGGCAGCTCCAGCAGGGCGCCGTCGGCCATGGGGGCGAGGGTCTCGTTGCGGAACGCCTCCACGAACACGGCGTCGATGAGGGCGGCCGACGCCTTCCCTCCCGCGCCGTGGGCCGAGTTGATGAAGTCGTCGAGAAGGCGGGGCCGGCGCCGGCGGAACGCCTCGATGCGTTCGAGGACGACCTCCTCGCGGCTGGGCTCGGCCGCCCTGCCGACCGTGGTGGCGGCGGTCTCCGTCACGCCGACATCACGGGGATCGTCTTGGCCCGCGTGAAGCGCCCGTAGTTGTAGTAGGCGGCGCAGGCACCTTCGGAGGAGACCATGCAGGTGCCGATCGGAGTCTCGGGCGTGCAGGCCGTGCCGAACACCTTGCACTCCCATGGCTTGATGACGCCCTTGAGCACCTCGCCGCACTGGCAGGCCTTGGGGTCGGCCACCCGCACGCCGGGGACGGAGAAGCGCAGCTCGGCGTCCCAGGGGGCGAAGGCGTCGGCCAGCTTCAGGCCGCTGTGGGAGATGAACCCGAGGCCCCGCCACTCGAAGTGGGGCCGGACCTCGAAGACCTCGGCCAGGATCTGCAGCGCCTTGAGGTTGCCCTCGTCGCGGACCGCCCGCGTGTACTGGTTCTCGACCTCGCAGCGGCCGTCCCGGATCTGGCGGAGCAGCATCACGATCGACTGCAGGATGTCGAGGGGCTCGAAGCCGGCGGTGACCAGCGGCTTCCCGTACACGGCGGGCACGAAGCGGTAGGGGCGGTTGCCGATCACCGTGCTCACGTGCCCCGGGCCGATGAAGCCGTCGAGGCGAAGGTCGGGCGACTCGAGGATGGCCTTGAGCGGGGGGACGATGGTGACGTGGTTGCAGAACACGCTGAAGTTGTGCAGCCCGGCGGCGCGCGCCTTCAGCAGGGTGACGGCGGTGGACGGGGCGGTGGTCTCGAACCCGATGGCGAAGAACACGACCTCGCGCTCGGGGTTGTCCCGGGCGATGCGCAAGGCGTCGAGGGGCGAGTACACCATGCGCACGTCGGCTCCCCGGGCCTTGGCCTCCAGGAGGTTCCCGTTGCTGCCCGGGACGCGCATCATGTCACCGAAGGAGGTGAAGATGGTTCCCGGCGTCTCGGCGACGGCGATGGCGTCGTCGATGCGGCCCATGGGGATCACGCACACCGGGCACCCGGGCCCGTGGATCAGCTCCACGTTCTCCGGGAGCACGTTCTCGATGCCGTGCTTGTAGATGGTGTGGGTGTGGCCCCCGCAGACCTCCATGAACTTGAGGTGGCGGTCTCCGGACAGCACCTCGATCTGGTCGACCGTCAGCCGGGCGGCGGCGGGATCGCGGTACTCGTCGACGAACCTCATGGTGTTCCCTTCTGGTCGAGCTCGGTCTGGATGGCGGCCCACAGCGCGTGAGCGAGCGCCGACTGCGTCTCTTGGATGCGGTGCACGCTGTCGGAGCGGGCGACGAAGCAGTGCTCGAGGTCCTCGGAGGCACCCATGCGGCCACCGTCGTAGCCGGCCAGGCCGATGGTGAGCATGCCCTGCTTGCCGGCCTGGGCGAAGGCCCGCAGCAGGTTGTCGGAGTTGCCGCTGGTGGACAGGCCGAGCGCCATGTCGGCGGGGCGGCCGTGGGCCTCGAGCTGGCGGGAGAACACCACGTCGAACCCGATGTCGTTGGAGAGGGCCGTGAGCACCGCGTGGTCAGTAGCCAACGAGCGGGCGGGAAGAGGGCTGCCCCACGGCGGGCCCGTGAAGAGCTGCGCCACCTCGTCGGCGTCGGTGGCGCTCCCGCCGTTGCCGAAGGTGAAGAGCCGGCCGCCGGCTTCGAAGCGGGCGGCCATGGCGGCGGCCGCGGCCTCCAGCTGGGGGCGACAGCGGGTCAGCGTCTCCTCCCGGAGCCGAGAGCTCTGGGCCCACTTGGCTTCCGCCGAGCGGGCCAGGTCGGCCAGCAGCGAGTCGGCGTCGCGCTCGTCGGCCTCGATGAAGGGGTAGAGGAAGTCGGTGGCCTCCTTGCTCACGCGATGTCCTCTCCCCGGCGGGGCCCCGACCCCGCCTCCTCGCCGAAGGCGGGGGCCCCTGCCCCGCCCGGCGCCGTGTCCTCTCCCCGGCGCTCATCGAGGTAGCCGATGGCCGAGCCGGCGTGGATCAGCACGAGGTCGTCGGGTTGGGGGGTGCCGATGAGGGTGGTGTCGATGCGCTCCCGACCCTCAGCCGTGCGCACGACGGCCTCGTCCCCGTCGGCCGCGACCACCTCGCCCAGGCGGCCCTCGTCCGAGCACGTGATGCACACCTCGTCGTCGCAGGTGTCCGGCTTCAACAGGCCCGGGTGCTCGAAGCACACGTGGGTCAGCTCCCAGAGCAGGTGGTAGGCGCGCACGAACAGCTCCGAGGCATCCAGCGGGGCGTCGGTGTCCACCCACAGCACGTGGTTGGCGGCACCGGCCGGCGGACGCTCCCCCCATCCCAGCCACACCGTCTCCACGCCCCATGCCCCGCACCGGCGCATGGCGTCGGCCACCGCCTCGTCGGCCGAGTCGGCCACGGCCACGAGGATGTCGCCGGGGCGCACCGACGCCCGCAGCCAGGCCACGAGGTCCTCACCGGCGGGCACGGCCACGGCGGGAAGGGCCCGCTTGCCCATGATGACCGGGTGCACGAACTCGACGGCCACGTGGTAGGCGTGGGAGGGCGACGGCGGCGAGGCGCACCACATGCTGGCGCCTCCCGCGAACCGACGGGCCAGGGCCAGCGACGCCCTGGCCAGGTCCTCGGCCAGTCCAGCGGTGGGAAGGGCAGAGGCCTCCTCCTCGGGACGGATCAGCGTCACAGTGGCGTGCTCTCCCGGAACTGATCGAGCTCGTCGCTCCACACCTCGTCCATCTCCTTCAGGAACGAGAGCGTCCGGGCCGCCTCTTCCTCGTCGATCTTGCTCATGGCGA
>JALYHF010000344.1 GCA_030776745.1 Actinomycetota bacterium
GCATGGTGGCGGCCGAAGGGGCGGCCGTCGTGGTGCTCGAGCCGGCCGAGCAGGCCCGCGCTCGGGGGGCGGGCGTGCTGGCCCTGGTCAGCGGCGGAGGTAGCGCCGGCGACGCCCATAACCTCGCCGCTCCCCACCCGCAGGGCCGGGGCGCCGAGTTGGCCATGCGAAGAGCCCTGGCCGACGCCGCCGTCCAGCCGTCGGCCGTCGACGCCCTCGTGGCCCACGCCACCGCCACCCCACTGGGCGACGTGGCCGAGGTGCGGGCGGTGAAGGCGGTGTTCGGTGCGTCGCCCCGCCTGGCCGTCACCGCGCCCAAGGGCGCCATCGGCCACGGCCTGGGGGCAGCCGGCGCTTTCGCCGTGGTGGTGGCCGCCCTGAGTCTGCGGGACGGGGTGCTGGCGCCCACCCGGAACCTCTCCGACCCGGATCCCGAGTGCCAGCTGGACCACGTCGTGGACCGGCCCCGCCGGGCGGCGCTGGGCAAGGTCCTGGTCAACGCCTCCGGCTTCGGCGGCCAGAACGCCGCCGTCCTGCTCTCCCGGGACCAGCCATGACCGGGGGGCGCCGGGTGGTGGTCACGGGCATGGGCTGCATCACGCCGATGGGCAACGACCGGAGGAGCACCTGGGAGGGCCTCTGCCGCGGCCGCAGCGGGATCGCCCGGATCACGGCGTTCGACCCCTCCGAGCTGCCGTCTCGCATCGCCGGGGAGGTCAAGGGCTTCGATCCTGTGGCCGCTCTCGGCGCCAAGGAGGTGCGGCGCACCAGCCGGCCGATCCAGCTGGCCATGGTGGCGGCGCGCGAAGCGGTCGCCGACAGCGGCCTGGCCGTTGCCCCCGTCGCCGAGGACGTGGCCGTGATCATCGCCTCGGGCGTGGGCGGCATCGATCTGGTCGAGAAGGCCACGCTGGCCTACCACCGGGGTGGGTACCGGCGGGTGTCGGCCTTCACGGCCACGGCCATGCTGGTGGACATGCCGGCGGGCATGGTGGCGACCGACCTCGGGGCGCGGGGCCCCAACTTCGCCATCGTGAGCGCCTGCGCCTCCGGAGCCCATGCCATCGGCGAGGCCGCCGAGCAGATCCGCCGGGGCGACGCCGTGGCCGCCGTGGCCGGCGGTACCGAGGGCGCCATCACCGAGGTGGGCATGGCCATGTTCTGCGTCATCGGCGCCCTCTCTCGTCGCAACGCCGAGCCGGAGCGGGCGTCGCGCCCGTTCGACCGCGACCGCGACGGGTTCGTCGCCTCGGAGGGAGCCGCCGTGGTGGTGCTGGAGGAGCGCGAGCACGCCCTGCGGCGGGGAGCCAGGGTCCACGCCGAGCTGGTGGGCTACGCCGCCACCGCCGACGCCGGCCACGTCACCCAGCCCGAGGCCCAGGGCCTGAGCGCTCGTCGCTGCATCGAACGGGCGCTGGCCGGCGCCGGGCGGGCGCCTTCCGAGGTGGGCTACGTCAACGCCCACGGCACCGGGACGCCACTGAACGACGTGGCCGAGACCCGGGCGCTGAAGGGGGCGCTGGGTGACCACGCTCGGCGCGTGCCCGTCTCGTCGACGAAGTCGATGACCGGTCACCTCACGGGGGCGTCCGGCGCCCTGGAGGCGATCGTGACGGTGCTGACCCTGGCCGAGGGCTTCCTGCCCCCAACCATCAACCTCGACCACCCCGACCCCGACTGCGACCTGGACCACGTGGCCCACGAGGGCCGGCGGGCCTCGCCGCAGCTGGCCATCACCACCTCGTTCGGCTTCGGCGGCCACAACGCCTGCCTGGCCTTCGCCCCGGCCGGCGACGGGTGAGGGGTCGCCGTCGTCCCCAGGGTGGGGACCGGGTTGGGAGTCGTTGCCGCTCGTTCACCAGGCGTTTGTCGGCCGCACGAAAGGGGGCCAATGTCACCCCGAACTTCACCGAAGGGGCCGGCACGTCCTGACCGTCCGGCAAGGAGCCGTTCACCTCGTTCGGCCAGGATGGCGTGGCGAGAGGGAGACATGACTGCGATGACTGAAACAGCCCGGTCGTCACCGCGTCCGGTCCCGGCGCGGGAGTCCCGGAGGAAGCCTGTGACGAGGCACTCGTTGCCGACGTCGCCCGGGGCAGCGAGGCCGCCCTGGGCGAGGTCTACCGGCGCCACGCCGGTCGGGTGTTCGCCGTGGCCAGGGAGAGCACGGGAGAGACGAGCACGGCCCGAGGCTTGGTCGAGCGTCTTCGTCGAGTTGTGGGACCAGCCCCTGCCGGCCGGCTAGCCCAGCGCGTTCCGATGTCGTCATCACCAGACCCAGCGCATCCGGCGCGTACGGTTTGCCGGGATGAACGCGAAGACTCCGGGAGACGCCGACGGCCGGACGACGCCGCTCGGTGAGGTGGGCGAGGACCCCGACCCGCGCTTCTCCCTCGCCAACGAGCGCACCTTCCTCGCCTGGAACCGCACGGCGCTGGCCCTCGTCGCCGCCGGCCTCGCCGCGGCCGAGCTGCTCCCAGACCTCGATGGCCCGGGCAGTCGACGCCTGCTCGGGCTGCCCCTCGTGGCCGTCGGTTCGGTGATCGCCTTCACCAGCTACGGACGCTGGCAGGCCGCCGAGCGGGCCATGCGGCTCGGTCAGCCCCTGCCGCGCTCGCCGCTGCCCCGGCTGCTGGCCCTGGCCATGGCCATCTCCGCCGTCGTCGCCGGCGTCCTCGTCGCCGTCGGGGGGCGGTCCTGACCGCTCTCCGACGAGACGAGAGCCTGGCGGCCGAGCGCACGTTGCTGGCCTGGCACCGCACGGGGCTGTCGGCCCTCCTCGGCGGGGCCGTCGCACTGCGGGCCGCCTCGTCCTCGGCGCGCTGGGGCTACGTCCCGTTGGGGATTGGGTTGCTGGTCCTCGGCATCGGCTGCGAGGTGGTCGCCCAGCTACGGTCCCGGCTCCTGGCCGGCCCGCCCGGGCCGTCCGCGGCGCTGCCGGCACCCCTGGCCCGTGCCGTGGCGCTCGTCGTGACGGCGGCAGGTGCGCTGGCGGTGCTCCTCGCCATCCTCCCCTGAGGCATCCACCCCAGCCTCCTGGGTGGACAACGTTCACCTGGCGGTCCCAAACCCACGGCCGGACCACACGGCCGGTTCACCTAGGGCTCGTACGTTGCCGACCCGGCCGAGACGCTCGGTCCGGTCGATCTGGAGGTGGGGGAGTGACGGGTGGCGGTGGGCCGCCGGGCAGCCCGGTGCCGAGCGCGCCGAGGGCGCCAATCAGGAGAAGCTTCCGGACAAGATCGTCTTCGCCGCCGTTCCCGCAGAGAACAACGAGAGCATCCTCGAGGACTACAAGCCCTTCGTCGAAGTGTTGTCGGCCGAGATCGGGATCCCCATCGAGTTCATCACGGCCACGGACTACGCGGGCGTCATCGAGGCCCAGGTCGCGGGCAGGGTGCTATCTGGCTCTTGTCTGGACCGCCGGTCGTTCGGTACCCCCGCATTTCCTTCACGCCTCGGTCCTGTTGACGCGGGGCTGTCTCGTGGTAGGCGCCGGCGCAGTCTTGTGCTTCTGCGCCCGCCGGCTGCTGCGGGCTCGAGGTTCAGCTCGGCATTCGTCGCCGTAGAGACATCGTGAAGGCGTCGCCGGTGAGGAGCCTGGTCCGTCGTAGCTACGGCTCGGGGAGGGCGCCGGTGGCCACGAAGTTCATGCGGCCGGCGATCTCCACCGCGTGGTCACCGAGGCGCTCGTAGAAGCGTCCCAGCAGGGCGAAGTCGATGGCCGGGGCGGTGTCGGCCGCCCCCTCGAGCAACGCCGCGAACAGCTCCCGGTGGAGCAGATCGAGCTCCGCATCGGCATCGGCCACCGCCGCGGCGGCCTCGCCGTCCCCGCTTCGAAGGCGGCAGGGCGTCGCCGAAGAGGCTGGCGGCCACCGTGGCCATCTCGACCAGGAGGGCTCGCAGAGGTGGTGTGAAGTCGTCGGCGGCCCGCTCGAAGCAGGCCGAGCGGGCCACGTGGGCCACCAGGTCACCGGAGCGGGCGACCTCCTCGGTCAGGCGGACCAGGGCGGTGAGCCGTCGCAGGTCCGAGGCCATGGGCTGCTGGGTGGCCAGCAGCGCATAGACCGCCAGCTCTATGTCCCTGGCCCGGGCCGACCAGCCGGCCGTGCGGGCGTTGACCGCCTCGCCGGCCACGCAGTCCCGCCGCAGCCAGGCGTCGGTGGCATCGGCGATCGAGCGCTGCACCTCACGGCCGACGGCCAGCACGGCGCGCTGCAGGGACAGGATCCGGTTGTGGAAGTGGGACCGGCCCGAGGTCACGGCTCCACGGCCTTCGGGACCGGCGCCGGGAGCTCACCAGTCACGAGGTATCGAACGCGGCCGCCGACCACCACGGCGTGATCGGCGATGCGCTCCAGGTAGCGCCCCACCAGGGCCAGCTCGAGCGTGACCTCCACGCCGAGCCGGGCCGTGAAGAGCTCGCTCAGCAGCCGCCGGTGCAGGTCGTCCATGCGGTCGTCCCACACGTCGAGGGCGGCCGCTCCCGCCACGTCCCGGGCGACATAGCCGTCCGTCGCTCCCTGGAGCAGGCGCTGTGCTTCGTCCGCCATCTGCCCGAGCAGCCCCCGCAACGCCGGGGTGAGGCGCAGCACCTGGTGCCTGAGGGTGACCTCGGCGACGTGGCGGACCAGGTTGCCGCACCGCTCGATCTCGTGGCTGACGCGGATCACGGTGAGGATCCGTCGCAGGTCACGCCCGGCCGGCTGCTGGCGGGCCAGCAGCTCGTAGGCCCGGCTCTCGGAGGTCCACGCCGCCTTGTCCAGGCCGGCGTCGGCCTCCAGGACGGCCCGGGCCGCGTCGTGGTCGCCGGCCAGCAGGGCTTCCCTCCCGGCCGCCACCGCCTCGGCGGCGACGAGGCCCATTCGCACGACCTCGGCCTCGAGGTCGGCCAGACATCTCTCGAAACCGCCTCTGTTGGTCTCGGCCGTGGCCACAGCGGGGCCGACGATACGACCCCTCACCCGGCGCTCGGGAGACTGGGGGCGACGCCTCGGTGAAGGGCGGGTGAACACTGAGAAACGGGAGCAGGCCTAGGCCGCCTGTCGGCGGCCGCGCCCTAGAGTGGACCCGTGCCGTTCCTCGTCGCCGGCTTGCTCCTGCTGGTGGCGGGCCTGGCCGCGATGGTGGTTTCGAGCCGCCGCTCCACCCGCCGGGCGACCGCCCAGCTCGTGCACGTGGCAGCGCGCCTCGACGGCCCGGCTCAGGAGGCCAGCGACCTTCCCACCGCGCTCTGGCGCCTGAACCGGGCCGTGGATGCCAGCCTGCAGCGGGCGGCGCAGCAACGCAGGCTGGCCGAAGCGCTGGGTTCGGCGCTCGACGCCATGCCCCTCGGCGTGGTGGTTGCCGGCCAGGGCGGCGAGGTGATCTTCCGCAACGACTCGGCGGCGGCACTGTTCGCCGCCCGCGGCGC
>JALYHF010000345.1 GCA_030776745.1 Actinomycetota bacterium
GCTCGAGCCGCTGCTGATCGTGGTGCTCGGTGGGAGCGTCGGGTCCATGGTGATCGCCCTGTACATGCCGCTGTTCAGCATCATCAAGCTGATCAAGTGACTAGCGCGGCCGGGCCTGGCGAATAGCTCTCAAGTCGCCCACCGAGGCGTGGCGATACAAGGAGTGCGGGACGGCCGGGCCCCTCGCAGCCACACTCACCCTCACGCAAGGAGAAACCGATGTTGAACACGCTGCGCAAGCGGCTCGACCGGGACGAGGAGGGCTTCACCCTCATCGAGCTGATGGTGGTGGTGCTCATCATCGCCATTCTGATAGCCATCGCCATCCCCACGTTCCTCGGTGCCCAGAACCGGGCCAGGGACCGGAGCGCGCAATCCACCCTGCGCAACGCCCTGAGCGCGGCCAAGACGATCGCCACCGACAATGAGGGCTTCTTCGTCACCGCGCCGGGTACTCCCATCGACGCCGTCGCCATGGAGGCAGCGGAGCCTTCCCTGACCTACGCTGCTGCTGGCGGGAAGGGGGTTGTCGGCGTGAAGGCCACCGCCCTGACTGGAGCGGTGATCACCCTGACGACTCAGAGCGCCTCGGGCAAGTTCTACGGCATCGAGTCGGACAGCAACGGCAACGTCACCTACTGCAAGGCTTCCGATGCCGACCCGGCCCTGGACACCTGCAACGCCACCAGCTTCTAGCCTGAGACCATGACCGACGAGGCCGGGCCTTCGGGCCCGGCCTCGTCGCGTACCCTCGCCTGGTGACCGCCTTGCTCGCCGTCGCCTGCGCGGGGTTGGGCCTGGTCGTCGGCTCCTTCCTGAACGTGGTCGTCCACCGAGTGCCGCGCAAGGAGTCGGTGGTGAGGCCCCGCTCCCGCTGCCCCGGGTGCGGCACCACGGTGGCCGCCCGTGACAACGTGCCGGTGCTGTCCTGGCTGGCCCTGCGGGGCCGGTGCCGGGCCTGCCGACAGCCCATCTCGGCCCGCTACCCCCTCGTCGAGCTGCTCACGTCGGCGGGGTTCGCGGCGGCCGCCGTGCGCCTGGGCGCCGATCCCGCCCTCCCGGCGTTCCTCGTGTTCGTGGCCGCCCTGGTGGCCATCTCGGCCATCGACCTCGAGCACTTCATCGTGCCCAACCGGGTGGTGTACCCGGCGCTGTTCCTGTCCGTGCCGCTGCTGGTGGTGGCCGCCGCCGCCGGCGGGGAGTGGCGGTCCCTGCGGGATGCCGCCCTCGGGGGCCTGTTGGCCTGGGCCACCCTCCTCGTCATCCACCTGGCCAGCCCGGCCGGCATGGGGTTCGGCGACGTGCGCCTGGCCGGCCTCATCGGCGTGCACCTGGGCTGGCTGAGCCTGGGCCACGTGGTGGTAGGGCTGTTCCTCGCCTTCGCCACCGCCGCCGTTACCGGGATCGCCCTCATCGCCACCGCGGTGCGGACGCGGAAGGACACGGTGCCCTTCGGGCCATTCCTGGCCCTCGGGGCGGTGGTGGCCTTCCTGGCCGGAGGCCCGGTCATCGCCTGGTACGGCGTCTGAGCCGTTCCCCTCCTCTCGGGCAGGGGGACGAGTTCAAGTCGTCGGTCCCGTCGGTCGATGTTGTCACGTGTTGCTTGCAGTGATGAGTTGAGCGGTCGAGCTCACCGGAGATCGAGAGGCTGTGCCGAGATGTCGACGGGAACGGGACAGCGCCTGCTCCGGGTGGGGGAGGTGGCCGGCATCATGCGGGTCTCCACCATGACCGTGTACCGCCTCATCCGCTCGGGTGAGCTCACGGCGACTCGCGTGGGCCGGGGCTATCGGATCTGGGAGCACGACGTGGCCGCCTACCTGGCCAAGGGGAAAAGTTGATGGCCACCCGCCTGGTGGCTCTGGACCTCGGCAGCTTCGCCGTGCGAGCGGCCGAGCTGTCCGTCAACGGCGGCGAGCCGGTGCTCCAGCGCTTCGCCCAGGTCGGCCTGCCGCCGGGCGCCATGCGGGACGGGGAGGTGGCGGACCCACCCGCCGTCTCTGCCGCCGTCCGCCGGCTGTGGAGCGAGGGCGGGTTCCGCGCCAAGCGCGTCGTGGTGGGCATCGGCAACGAGCGGGTGATCGTGCGTCAGGCGGAGTTCCCCACCATGAGCGAGGACGACCTGCGGGCCGCCCTCCGCTTCGAGGGCCAGGAGCTCATCCCCATCCCGATCGACGAGGCCATCCTCGACTTTCAGATCCTCGAGGAGGTGGTGGGCACCGAGGGCGATCCGCGGATGCGGGTGCTGCTGGCTGCCGCCGAGCGCGAGACGGTGCGTTCCCACCTGGCTGCGGTCGAGGGCGCCGGGCTGCGGGCCAGCGCCGTCGACGTGATCCCGTTCGCCCTCGTCCGGATCCTCACCACCGGCTCCTACGCCCCGGCCTTCGACGCCGACGGGAGCGCCGAGGCCATCGTGTGCGTGGGCGGGGGCGTCACCAACGTCGTCGTGCACAGCGGCGGGATCCCCCAGCTGGTGCGCGTCATCCCGTTCGCGGGCGACGACATCACCGAGTCGATCGCCGAGCAGCTGGACGTGGACCTCGACCGGGCCGAGGACCTCAAGAGGCGGGCCGACCCGGCGTCGGTGTTCCCGTCCGTGACCGGCGCGGCGAGGGTGGTCGACGACCGCTCCGACTCGCTGGTGGAGGAGATCCGGGGTTCGCTCGAGTACTACCTGGGCCAGGCCCAGTCGGCTCCCATCGGACGGATCCTCCTCACCGGCGGGGCCAGCCGGACGGTGGGCCTGGTCGAGAAGCTGCGGGGGCACTTCGGCGAGCGGGTCGAGTGCGCCCACCCACTGGCCGATCTGAGGGTCGCCCGGAGCACGAGCCTCACCGAGGACGAGCTGGCCGAGCTGGAGCCGCTGCTCGCCGTGCCCCTCGGCCTGGCCTTGGCCGGCACTCGCCAGCGCGGGGGGCGGCGGATCTCCCTGCTCCCCGCCGAGGTGGCGGTGGTGGAGCGCCAGCGCCGCCAGACGGGCCTGGCCGCCGCCGGCCTGGCCGGGTTGGCCTCCCTGCTGGTGCTCTTGTGGGCAGCCAAGGCGAGCCAGGTCTCGAAGGAGCAGGACCGGGGCGAGAAGGCCGAGCAGCGCAACGCCGAGCTGCGCCGGGAGGAGGCGGCGCTGACCGACGTGGTGGCCCTGGGGGCCGACGTGGCCGCCCGCCAGGGGCAGGTGCGGGCCGTCCTGGCCGACGATGTGGCCTGGCCCCGGCTCTTCCAGGAGGTGGCCACGGTGATCCCGAGCGACGTGTGGCTGACCAGCTTCACCGGACAGAAGGGGAGCCCGGGAACGGTGACCTTCAACGCCAAGGGGTTCGACCACACCTCCACCGCGCGCTGGCTTCTGCGGGTCGGGGAGCTGAAGTCGGTGTCCGGCACCTGGGTGCCCACCTCGGCCAAGTCGGCCCAGGGCGGCCCCGGCGTCGTCACCTTCACCTCCACGGGGAACCTCACCGACCAGGCTCGCTCGCAACGCATCGAGCGCGTGGCGGGACAAGGCGGGTGAACCGACGTGTGGTCGGGTTGGCCGCCGCCGCCGTGGCCGTGGTGGCCCTGTGGTACCTGTTGCTGTGGAGCCCACGGGCCAGGGCGGTCGCCGCCGCCCGGGAGAAGGCCGACGCCGCCGAGAGGGAGCAGTCGGAGCTGTCGGCGCGCCTCCCCCGCCTGAGGGCGGCAAAGGACGATGAGCCCCGCACGCGCGCCCAGCTCGAAGCGCTCCGCACCGCCATCCCCGACGAGGCCAACCTGGCCCAGTTCATGCTCGACGCCAACGACGCCGCCGTTCGGTCGGGCATCGACTTCGTGAGCATCACGCCGTCGCCGCCTGCGCCCGGGGGCTCGACCGCTCCCGGCGCGGGGGCGCCGGCGCCCGCCCC
>JALYHF010000346.1 GCA_030776745.1 Actinomycetota bacterium
CTCCAACAGGGCAGCGGTGGTGGCGGCTATCTCCTGCACGGCCTCCTCGACGGCAGCCGCCGTCGAGGCCGACGCCTGCTGCACGCCGCTGACCTTGCGCACGTACTGCCGCGCCGCCGCCTCGATCTCTTCGGCGCTGGCCGCCGGCTCGAGTCCCCGCAGCATCGTGATGTTCCGGCACATGCCCTCGACGATACGCCGTCGGGCGTCACCCGCCTCGGGCCAGCTCGGCCCGGTAGAGGCCCAGCGTCTCGTCGTCGAAGGCCACCAGGCGCACGAGGTCGACGCCGGAGGGGGTGGCCCGGATCGTCTCCACCGCCACGCGGGCGGCGGCGGCCTTCGGGTAGCCGTAGGCGCCGGTGGAGATGGCGGGGAACGAGACGCTCCCGGCGCCGAGCTCGTCGGCGATCTCGAGGCAACGCCGGTAGCACGAGGCCAGCAGCTCGGGCTCGCCCTGCGCGCCCCCCTGCCACACCGGCCCCACGGCGTGGATCACCCAGCGGGCCGGGAGGGCGAAGCCGGGGGTGGCGCGGGCGTCGCCGACCGGACAGCCCCCGAGGCGGCGGCAGGCGTCGAGCAGCTCGGGCCCGGCCGCTCGATGGATGGCGCCGTCGACGCCGGCGCCTCCCAGCAGGGAGGAGTTGGCGGCGTTGACGACGGCATCGACGCGCTCGCTGGTGATGTCGGCCACGACCGCCTCCACCCGGGTCACCGCGGGCTCCGCACGGCCCCCCACGGTACCCGCCTCATCGGATTTCCCCTTGCGGCGGGCGGGCCAACCGGTCAAGATGACACAGTTGTAATTACACCGGTGCGAGTACCGTCTGAGGGGAGGGCCCGCCCGCCATGGGACGGTCGAATGCAGAACTTCAGCTACGCAGGCTCATCGACAAGGAGGAACGCAGCTGGCAGGACCACGCCAACTGCCTCGGGGTCGACCCCGACCTGTTCTTCCCCGAGCGGGGCGCGTCCACGCGTGAGGCCAAGGAGGTCTGTCGGGGGTGTGTGGTGCGGGAGGATTGCCTGGAGTACGCCATCGTCAACGCCGAGAAGTTCGGCATCTGGGGCGGCTTGAGCGAACGCGAGCGCCGCCGCATCCGTCGGGCCCGCGCCAGCGCTCGGCGGGGCAAGGGCGCCGCCTCCGCGTCCTGAACGCTCTTGCTCAGTGCCCGCCACGACCGGCACGCCCAGAACTTCCCCCATCGAGGCCCGCCTGCTCCAGGCGGGCCTCGATCGTTCGTGACGGATCCAGGTCCAGCTCGGCCCAGCGGCCATCGGGGATGGCGGCCAAGACGCTGGCCGGCACCAAGCCCACCAGCTCGGCCTGCGCGACCTCCACACGGGCGGCCACCGCGTCGAAGGCAGCGTCGGGGCCCACGGCGAGCGGCTCGATGAGGTTGCACGAGACCTGGGTCGACCCGCCGGTGGCCACGCCGATGGCTCGAATGCCCGGCCCTCGCACGGCGGCAGCCACCGCCATGGCCCGTCCGAGTCCCACGCCCGGGGCCAGCCACAAGTTGTAGGCCACCAGCGGTCCCCGCGTCCCCACCGCCACCGCTCCTCCCGTTGGGTGCGGACTGGCCGGTCCGGTGTCGGGGGCCAGCGTCACGAAGGCCTGGCGGCGCACCGTGGGCAGGCTGCGCTCGGGCCCGTAGGTGAAGCAGGGCAGGCCCAGCTCCTCGGCCGCCCACCGGGCGAAGCGGTCTCGGGCGCCCGTCGCCTCGGCCGCCGAGGACCCGGCGAGGGCTACGAAGGGGACCACGTCGAGGGCGCCCAGGCGGGGGTGCGCCCCCCGGTGGGAGCGCAGGTCGACGCCGGCCACCGCCACCCGGGCCAGGCGGCGGACCGCCTCCTCCACGCCGCCTCCGGCCAGGGTGAACACGCTGCGGTGATGGTGCGGGTCGGAGTGCACGTCGAGGAGGAGCGGGCCGGCGGCGGCGGCCAAGGCGGCGATCACCGAGGCGTCGCGCCCCTCGCTCACGTTGGCCACGCACTCGAGCACCCGCCCACGGTGCCACGCCGTACGCTCGCACGCTCATGGCCATGGACGTCGGCCTCGCCCTGCCCCAGTACGACTACTCGGTGGCCGGCGAGGCCCCGCTGCGCTGGGAGACCGTCGTGTCCTGGGCCGAGCAGGCCGATGCCTGCGGCCTGTCGTCGGTGTGGCTCTCGGACCACCTGTTCGTGTCCCTCGAGAGGTACGGGGCTCCGCCCGGTGAGCACGGCGGCTTCGAGCCCCTCGCCGCGCTGGCCGGGCTGGCCCGGCGCACGACCACGGTGAGGCTGGGAACGCTGGTGCTGTGCACCCAGTTGCGACCCCCGGCCGTGCTGGCCAAGGCGCTGGCCACGCTGGACGTGCTCAGCGCCGGTCGGATCACGGTGGGGATGGGCGCCGGCTGGTTCCGGCCGGAGTTCGAGGCGGCGGAGGTTCCCTTCGAACGCCCCGGTGTGCGGCTCGAGCAGCTGGCCGACGCCATCGTCGTCCTGCGCGGGGCCTTCACCGGCGGTCCGTTCACCTTCATCGGCCAGCACTACCGGACCCAGGACCTGCGCGCCCGCCCCCTGCCCCTGCAGAGGCCGGCACCGCCGATCTGGGTCGGCGGCCGCGGGGACCGCCTCCTCGGCGTGGTGGCCAGGCACGCCGACGGGTGGAACGCCGCCGGGTGGGCCGGGACGATCGACGACTACCGGAGGCGCCTGAGCGTGCTGGAGCGAGCCTGCCAGGACGCCGGTCGCGACCCCGCCGGCATCAGCCGCTCCATCAACCGGGGCGCCCTCGTGGGGGAGGACGAGGCCGACCTGCGCCGACGCTGGGAGCGGCTGCGCGCCAGCGTGCCTCCGGGCATCTCGAGGGGCGTGACGCTGGAGGAGTACCGCCGGGGGCGCTTGGTGGGCACGGTCGAGCAGGTGCAGGCGCAGATGGCGGAGTGGGAGGAGCTGGGGGTGTCGACCCTCATCGTGAGCCTGGGGGCGCTACCGTTCTCCGTGACAGCCGCCGACGACCTCGAGCTGTTGGCGTCGGCCATCACGTAGGAGCGCCATGGGGTTGGGAGCACCCGAACTCATCATCATCCTCGCCGTCGTGCTCCTGCTCTTCGGCTCCACCCGCCTGCCGAAGCTGGCCCGGTCGCTGGGCCAGGCCTCCAAGGAGTTCAGGCAGGGTGTCGGCGAGGGTGGCAAGGCCGACGAGCAGGAGGAGACCAGGAAGCCGGGCACGTAGGCGGCCGGGGAACTCATCGGCCGCCCCCGTCGTTCCTCGTGACGGACACGGAGGAGCAACCGGTTCCCGACTGGGAGGAGGTGGCCCGCAAGTACGGCCGCTTTCTCTACACCGTCGCCTACCGGCTCTCGGGGGATCACGACGATGCCCAGGACCTGACCCAAGAGGTGCTCCTCCGGGTCCGAAGAGGATTGGAGACCTATCGGCCCGGCTCGATGGAGGGGTGGTTGAGTCGCATCACGACGAACGTGTTCCTCGACGAGGTGCGCCGCCGCCGCCGCCGGCCCACCGAGGCGTGGTCCGACGAGACCGACCCCTCCCTTCCGGCCGCGCCCCCGGCTGACGAGGCCCTGGACGCCCAGGTCCTGCCATCCCAGGTGCAGGCCGCCCTGGCCGCCCTTCCGGAGGACTTCCGGCTGGCCGTCGTCCTCTGCGACGTGGCCGGCCTGTCCTACCAGGAGATCGGTGAGGCCGTGGGCGTTCCCCTGGGAACGGTCCGCAGCCGCATCCACCGGGGCCGCGCCCTGCTGCGTGAGGTGCTGGCGTGATGCCGCCCGCTGAGCACCTCGGGGACCTCCTGAGCGCGCTGGCCGACGCTCAGCTCCTGCCCGCCGAGGCCGCCGCGGCGCGGGCCCACCTCGGCTCGTGCCCCGAGTGCCGGCGGGAGCTGGCCGCCACCGAGCAGACCCGGGCGCTGGTGCGAGGGCTGCCCCTGGTCGACCCACCGG
>JALYHF010000347.1 GCA_030776745.1 Actinomycetota bacterium
CCCACCGAGAGCGCGGCCAGCACGACGAGGGGGACGGTGATGGCCGGCGGTGACTCGTGAGGGTGGGCGTGCCCGCGGTAGTCACCGAAGAAGGTGAGGTACACGCAGCGGGTCATGTAGGCGGCCGTCATCAGCGCCCCGACCAGGCCGACGAGGAGGAACACCTGGTAGCCGTTCTCGCCGGCCCCGAGGAGGATCTCGTCCTTGGACCAGAAGCCGGCCAGGGGGAAGATCCCGGCCAGCGCCAGGGAGCCGATGAGGAAGGTGCGGTAGGTGACGGGCATGGACGCGCGCAGGCCGCCCATGTCCTTCTTCATGTCGAAGCTGTGCACGGCGTGGCTCACCGAGCCGGCACCGAGGAAGAGCAGGCCCTTGAAGAAGGCGTGGGTGACCAGGTGGAACACGCCCGCCGTCCAGGCCCCGACGCCAAGGGCCATCACCATGTAGCCCAGCTGGCTGATGGTGGAGTAGGCCAGCACCTTCTTGATGTCGGTCTGGACGAAGGCCAGCGCGGCGGCGATGAGGATGGTGATCCCGCCGATGAGGGCGATGGGGTTGACCCCGCCGGCGTCGATGTCGAACGCCGACCAGAACACCCCGTACAGCCGGGCGACCAGGTACACGCCGGCCACCACCATGGTGGCGGCGTGGATGAGGCAGGACACGGGCGTGGGGCCGGCCATGGCGTCGGGAAGCCACGTGTGCAGGGGGAACTGGGCGCTCTTGCCGATGACGCCGATGAACAGGGCGGCCGCGCCGGCCACCAGCACGGTGCGGTCGATCTCCCCGGCCAGCGCCATGCGGTTGATGGTGGCGATGTCGAAGGTACGCCCGGCCCCGAAGAAGAGGGTGACGATGCCGACGAGGAGGCCGACGTCTCCGGTGCGGGTGGTGAAGAAGGCCTTGAGGGCGGCGTCGGAGTTGTCCTTCTCCTCCCACCAGTGCCCGATGAGCATGAACGAGCAGAGCCCCATGGTCTCCCAGCCGAAGAGCAGCTGGAGGGTGTTGCTCGAGGTGACCATCACGAGCATCCCGGCGGTGAACAGGCTGAGGGCGGCGAAGTAGTGGGTGTAGCGGCGGTCGTCGCGCATGTAGTTGGTGGAGAAGACGTGGACCAGGAGCGAGATGAGGGTGACGACGAAGAGCATGGTGACGGCCAGGCCGTCGATGTGGATCCCGGCCTTCACCTTCAGCGGCCCGTTCTCGTACCACGTGGCCTGGCGCACCACCGGGCGACGGATGGGTTCGGCTTCGTGCTCGCCACCGGCCTCCTCGGCCTCGTGCCCACCGCTCTGCGCCGCCCCGTGGCCACCGGCCTCATCGGCCTCGTGCCCACCGCTCTTGGCCGCCCCGTGGCCGCCGGCGTCCTTCTCGGTGGCGGCCGGCGCCGCCTCGGCGGCATGCACCTCCAGGTCGGCCGGGCGGTTCACCCACTGGACCACGGAGACGCAGGCCAGCCCGAAGGCCACGGCGAGGGCGAGGACGCCGATCTCGTGACCCTTCTTCGGGAGGCGCTTGCCGAAGAACAGGATGAGGACGAAGGAGAGCACCGGGATGGCCGGGATGACCCACGCGTTGCGCAACACCCCCGCTCAGCCCTTCATCACGTCGACCTCGGTGAGGTCGATCGAGTGGAGGTTGCGGTAGATGAGCAGCACGATGGCCAGCCCCACACCGACCTCGGCGGCGGCGACGGCGATCACGAACAGGGCGAAGACCTGCCCGGCCACGGTGTCGTGGAAGGCCCCGAAGGCCACCAGGTTGATGTTGACGGCGTTGAGGATGAGCTCGACCGACATGAGGACGAGGACGCCGTTCTTGCGGGCCAGCACGCCGTAGACGCCGACGGAGAACAGAAAGGCGGCCAGGAACAGGAACTGGTTGAGGTACACCCGCCTAGTCCCTCCTCGCGACGACGACGGCACCCACCAGAGCGGCCAGCAGCAGGACGGAGACCACCTCGAAGGGGATCACGTAGGTCTGGAAGATGGAGGTGCCGACGTCGTCGGCGCGCTGCACCTCGACGTCCGGGGTGAGCTTGACCGACCCGAAGGCGTCGTTCAGGACCGACCCCAGCACCCCGAGGAGGAACAACGCCACCACCAGCCCCAGCCAGCGCTGGTCGTTGTCCAGGTCCGCCGTCCGACCGATCGGCGCTCGGGTGAGCATGATGCCGAAGAGGAACAGCACCACGATGGCGCCGATGTAGCCCAGGACCTGGACGGCGGCGGTGAACTCGGCGGCCATGAGGATGTACAGGGCGGCCACGCCGGCCAGCACGACGACGAGGTACAGCGCGGCGTGGACGATGTTCTTGGTGGTGACCACCCTCACGGCGGCCAGGGCCATGGCGGCGGCGATCAGGCCGAAGATGACGTTCTGGACCACCACGCGCCGGGCCCGCTACTTCTTCTTGCCCTCGGCCCCGACCTCCAGGGGCGGCGGATCGGGCACCGTCTCCATCCAGTCGCCCAGGCGCTGCTTGTCGTGCAGCATGTCGGCGATCTTCACCTCCGAGTACTCGTACTCCGGGCTCCAGAACAGGGCGTCGAAGGGGCAGACCTCGACGCAGATCCCGCAGTACATGCACAGCGAGTAGTCGATGTCGAAGCGGTCGAGCTTCTGGACGGTGCGGGGCTTGCCGCCCTCGCGTCGAGGCGGGGCCTTGTCCTTGTAGCCCTCGATGTAGATGCACCAGTCCGGGCACTCCCGGGCGCAGAGCATGCAGACGGTGCAGTTCTCCTCCTTGAGGGCGATGACCCCGCGAGCCCGGGTGGGCGGCGCCTCCTTCTCGTGCGGGTACTGCACCGTCACCGCCGGTTTCATCATGGTCTTGAACGTGACGCCGAGGCCCTTGAGCAGGCCGGGCACCTGGGGCATGGCTAGAACACCACCTTGAGAACGCCGGTGACGAGGATGTTCACCAGCGAGAGCGGGATCAGGAACTTCCATGCCACCGCCTGCAGCTGGTCCTCCCGGAACCGCGGATAGGTGAACCGGAACCAGAAGATCAGGAAGCCGACGAGCATGGTCTTGGCCCCCAGGGCCAGCGGGCCCACGATGTCGGCCAGGCCGCCGTGCACGCCGGGCACGTACCACCCCCCGAGGAACAGCGTGGCGCCGATGGCCGAGAGGGCGAAGGCCGTCCCGAACTCGGCCACGAAGAAGAACAGGAAGCGAAAGCCGGTGTACTCGGTCATGTAGCCGGCCACCAGCTCCGACTCGGCCACCGGCATGTCGAACGGCGTCTGGGTGAGCTCGGCCTGGGCGGCGGCCAGGAAGAGGAGGAAGCCGACGAACTGGGTGACGATGAACGGGTTGCCCAGGAAGCCGACCCCGAAGATCTCGCCCTCGGACTGGGCCCGGACGATGCCCTGCAGGCTCATGGTGCCGGCCTGCATCACCACGCCGACCACGGCCAGCACGAGCGGCAACTCGTAGGCGATGAGCTGGCCGGCGGCCCGGAGGGCACCGATGAGCGAGTACTTGTTGGCGGAGGCCCAACCGGCCATGAGGATGCCGAGCACCGACAGCGACGAGACGGCCA
>JALYHF010000348.1 GCA_030776745.1 Actinomycetota bacterium
ATGGGCTCCCTCGGGGTGGTCGCCGCCTACCAGATGGGCCTGCTCCGGCGGGTGCCCGAGCCCCCGCTGGGCTTCCTCGACGCCGACCGGGTCGACGCCTCCGGGGAGGCCTACCAGTACCTCAAGACGCCCGACGCCAGCATCGGCCTGGCCAGCGCGGCGGTGACCCTGGCCCTGGCCGGCATGGGCCCCGACCGCCGGGCCGAGCAACAGCCCCTCATCCCCCTCGCCCTGGCGGCCAAGGCCATCGTCGACGCCGCCTACGGGGTCTTCCTCACCCTCGAGCAGGGGACCAAGCACCGCCGCTTTTGCTCCTGGTGCTTGCTGGCGGCGGCGGCCAACGTCGCCACCGTTCCCCAGGTCCTGCCCGAGGCGGCCGCCGCCTGGCGGGGGCTGCGCCACCGTGGATGAGGCCCTCGAGCGAAGCGACGAGGACCTGACCGCAGCTGCCGAACGGCCTAGCACGACGCCGGCGGGCGGCCATGGCCCGGCCATCGCATCCCACCGGCTCGTGAGCGACGGGCGCTCGGCGGCGCTGATCCGCCCCAATGCCGAGATCGACTGGTGGTGTGCACCCGCGTTCGATTCGCCGCCGCTCCTGTGGTCGCTGCTCGACCGCGCCGGCGCGTCGGCCCGCTGGCTCGGCGTGCGCATGGTCCAGCACTCGACCTCGCCGGCGGGCCCCACCGCCCACACGACCCTGCGGGGCGGCACCGGGCGGATCGAATGCTGGGACGGGCTGCTCGGTACCGGTCCCTACGGCGTGGGATTCGTGCGGCTGGTTCGATCCGAAGACGCCGACCTCGACGTCACCCACGAACTGGCCCTCGGCGGCTTCGACCTGCCGTGGGCCACGTGGTCGGCGACCGCCGCGTTGGTCGGTGACACGACTCTCCAGGTGCACGGTGGGGCGTCGCGACTCGTGAACGGGCGGTGGCTGCACACCCGCCTCCGTGCCCCACGCGGGGCGTGGACCGCGCTGGTCGTCGCCAGCGAGGGAGCTTCCGGCGCTCGGGCGGAGGACCTCGTCGCCAGCTTGGAGGCGGCCGAGGAAGACGCCCGCCGCCTGGTGGCCGACGCCCACCTGCCGCGCCACCATCCCGAGCGAGCGGCCGACGCCTTGGCCGTGCTCGACGCCTGCACCTATCGCGCCACGGGGGCGGTGGTGGCGTCGGTCACCACGTCCCTGCCCGAGGCCGTGGGCGGCGACCGCCAGTTCGACTACCGCTACAGCTGGCTGCGCGACGCCGCCTTGGCCGTGTCGGTGGCCGCCCTCCTCGGGCGACGCCGGGCCGCCGAGGCCTACCTGGGGTTCGTCCGCCGCATCACCACCGAGGCCGGGGTGCCATCGGGGCCCCTGGTCGATGTGCGGGGCAAGGAGGTGCCAGCCGAGCGCGACGTCCCCGGGGTGGCGGGGTGGGGGGGAAGTATTCCCGTCCGTGTCGGCAACGCCGCTCGCGGTCAGCGTCAGTACGACGCCCTCGGGATGCTGTTGGAGTCCATCTCGGTGTACCTGCAGACCGGAGGGTCCCTCGACGACGACACCTGGGGGATGGTGCGGGCGGTGGCCGACCAGGTGGCAGCCGAGGACGCTCGGCCGTCGAGTGGCATCTGGGAGTTCCGCGAGGAACGGCCCCTGGTGAGCGGCGACATCGGTCGCTGGATGGCGCTCGATCGCGCCATCTGGATCGCCCGGGGATGGCGCCCGCTAGCGAGGCGGCGCCACTGGAAGCGGGCGCGAGACCAGATCCGCCAGCGGGTGCTGGCTGCGCTCACAGCCGACGGGCGCCTCCCCCAGAGCTACGAGGACCCGCAGCGCTCCGACGCCGCTTCGCTCATGGCCGCCCTGTTCGGGATGCTTCCCCGAAGCGACCATCGGGCCCGGCGCCTGGTCGACGTGACCATCGAGGACCTCGAGGTCGGGCCCTTCCTCTACCGCTACGAGCCCGGAAGCGACGGCTTCGCCGGCCAAGAGGGGGCGTTCGTGCCCGTGTCGTGGTGGGCGGTGGCCGCCCTGGCCGCCACCGGCCGGGTCGACGAGGCCCGGGAGCGGGCCGACGCCCTCTGTGCCGCCCTCCCCCGCCTCATGTCCGAGGAGGTCGACCCCGAGAGCGGGGCGGCGCTGGGCAACGTGCCCCTGGTGTGGTCCCACATCGAGGCGGCCCGAGCGCTCTACATCCTCGACGCCGCCGACCTGCGCCGCCGCTACGGCCGGGCCGGGCTGTGGGCGTGGCGCATCGGGCGGTACCTGCGGCTGCGGTGGGGGTGGCGGTGACCCAGTGGGTCGCGGTGCTGACGGGGGGTCCGCTGGGTGGCTGCGCCGTGGCAGACCTTCGCTGAACAGCGGAGTGAGCCGGGCGGTGGCCCGAGCCTTCGCTGAACAGCGGACCGACCTGGAGCTGCTAGCCGGGGCGTCTAGCGATCCTCGGTACGCGCTTGGTCCCAGTCCTGCTCCTGCTCGATGGCGTCGCGCTGGGCAGCCACGGCGAGCTCGTGGGCGCGTTCACCGGCGCTTCCCGCAGAACGTGCCGTCAGCTCGGCGAAGACGGCATCGCGCCCATAGAGGATCACTGTGTCGCCGGCCTCGATCCGGGTTTCCCTGGTGGGGACGCCGAGGTAGGAGCCGTCGCCTCGCACGATGCCGAGGACGAGGATGCCTTCGTCTCGGAGGCGGAGCTCTCCGAGCATCCGGCCGGTGATCCAGGCACCTGGGAGCGCCACCATCTCCTTCACCTCGTACTCCCCGGACACATGGAGGAGGGCGGCGTAGTCCCGAACGTCGAGGTCAGTGAAGCGGGCAAGGGCGCCGCCGACGACCTTCGAGAGGTGGCGGTCGACGCGCCTGGAGAGCGAGGCGGCGTAGACGAGCCCGAGGCCGCCGATGAGGACGACGGCACGCGTGAGCCGGTCGCCAGCGTTCGGCGTGCCGACGAAGCCAGCAAGAATGCCGGCGATGCTCGTGGCGAGCCCAACGCTTCCCACCAGCATCAGCGCCATGATGATCCGGCGCCGGGCGGGGTGGGCAACCACCGTCTCCGATTCCGAGGTCGTGAATCCCACGCCGCTCAGCGCCGAGCGGGCCTGGAAGCGCGCCGAGGGGCGGGACATGCCGGTGGCCGTGAGGGCGATCGTGGCGATGCGGGTGATGAGCAGAGACAGGATGGCCACCACGAGCAACAGGAGTACGCCGTACATGGGGTCCTTCTACCCACTTGGCGCGGCCGGCTGCTTCCTGGGCCACGAGGTGCTCGTGCCCTGACGCTCTCCCGTGTGAGCGCACCGAGTGCTCTGCCACCCCTCACCGCACCGGCTCCCGTAGGTAACAGCTAGGCAACAAGGCTCTCCTGCGGTAGGCCGGGGTAGCACGAGGGCGGAACCGTGAATGGCGCTCCGTTTCGTCACCTGCGCATGTGCGCGACCAGGAAGGCAGCTCGAAGTGGCTCACACCGGAACCCGTCCCGCCCTCGTCGGCGGGTCGTCGGCGGGGTCAAGAGGCGCTGTGGGGCGACGCCCAACGGGACGCCTTGCAGGTGTTCGAGGAGGCGGAGCGAACTGCTCGCCACGTCGGCATCGCCCTCCGGCTTCCCAGGGCCGAGCCCCCAGCGAGCCAGCGGCCCACCGGCACGCCCGGGTGCGACTGGCCGTGGCGGTCCGCCTACGTCACCTACGACGGCAAGGTTCAGCCCTGCTGCATGATCATGGGCACTGACCGGGGGGTGCTGGGCGATCTCGGCCACGACGGCTTCGGCCCCATCTGGCGCGGTGACGGGTACGTGGCGTTCCGGGAACGGCTGTTGGAGGACGACCCGCCCGACGTCTGTCGGGGCTGTTCGATGTACCGGGGGGTGTTCTGACGCAGCTAGATGCCAGCACCGCGGTGCGGGCAGGGCGGGCGACCACCCTGATGCGCGAGCGCGGCAGACGGCTCGGCTTCGACGACCGTCTGGAGGACCTCCGATCGAGACGCAAGCACCCCGACTCGTCCACCAGCCCCACTTCTCTCTCGGTTCGCCATCGGTCGCCCGCGTCTCCTACCGGTCCGGCCCCGGCGCCGCACCCGGCGCCCTCACCGGTGCGCCGTGGGCCTCTCCTCGACGGCAGCACGAGTTGTCAGCCTCACTGTCGAACCCCAGGGGGAGCAGGCCTCACGCATGGGACGGTCCAGCGTGAGGGGGCGAGGGCGGAGGATCGAGGAGCTGGCCTAGCGCCTCCGCCACCACGGCGGGGCGGCGCACGGCGAGATGATGGTCGCCGTCCACCACTTGGACCTCGGCAGCCACTCCAGCGCGCCGCAGCTCGTTTGTCAGGGCGCGGACGTACTGGACAGGGGCAGTGTGGTCGCGCTCACCGTGGAGCAGGGTGACGGGCGCAGCGAACGAGCGCAGGTCATCGCCCACGTGGGCGGCCAGGACGACGTGCTCGAGCGTGCGGTGGTAGGAGGCCCAGGTGTGGAAGGCGCCGTCGGCGGCGATGGCGGGGGGCAAATCGCGCATCAGCAGTGGAGCCACCACGGCGGCGAGAGGCCGGAGCTGGCACATGGCCATGCAAAGCGTGCGGGCCAACGGGTTACCGTCGACGGTGAGGCGCGCCAGCACACCGAGGCGGCCCACTTGGCGACGGGCGCTGGCCTCGTCGCCGAACGCCGGCAGCCCGAGGAGCAGCAGGGCCCGCACCACGTCGGGACGGGCGGCGGCGAGGGCGGCGGCCAGGATGGCCCCGGTGGAGTGCCCCACCACGACCGCACCGGGGGGAAGCAGCGGAGCCAGGGCTTCGAGGTGGCAGACCACGTCGTAGCGGGCGTGGGGCGGCTTGGGTGAGCGGCCGAAGCCGAGCAGGTCGGGGGCGGTGGCGGCATAGCCCGAGCTGGACTCGGCCAGGGTCTCCCAGGAGCGCGAGGAGGCGCCGAGGCCGTGGAGCAGCACCACCGGGGGGCCGTGGCCCCAGGTGCGGGCGAACAGTGCCGGCGGGCTCATGCCCGCTCCGCCAGCGAGAGCCGGGGCAAGGACGGCCAGGTGGGCGGCGAGGGCCGGTAGGCGGCGACGACGTCAAGGGAAGCCATCGCCGACATCGAGAGTGCCGCCAAGCGGCGGCGCTCGGACAGGAACTCGTCCTGCCCCCGGCGGAGGTCGTCGCTGACCGCTTCGACTGCTGCTGGCGACGTCGGCCGTCCCATCCCGTCCGGGTGCCCGCGTGCGTCCCTCGCCCTGGGGCCACTGTCTGGTCGGCGCCGACGCACTCGATCGGGGGTTGTCACCCCGTGGTGGCCTCCTTGTCACCTGCTTGGAGCTCATCACGTCCCGTGGAGCATTCCCTCGTCACCTCCTTCGCCGCCCACGTGACCGAGCTGTGACGAGCAGGACGGCGCCGTCGGCGCCGTCCTGTCAGGGGGGAGCCACCAGCCGGCTGATCGCCTCTTGGATGGTGCGAACCGGGACCACCTCGAGCCTCGGTCCGGCCTCCTCTCGGGCCTCGGCGGCCTCCTCGGGAGGGACCAACATCAGCTGCGCCCCCGCCGCCCTTGCCGTGGCCACCTTCTGCGCCACCCCGCCGACCGGTCCCACCTCGCCGTTGAGGCTGATCGTCCCGGTCCCGGCGATGGTGCGAGACCGGGTGAGGTCGGCGGGGTGGGCCAGATCGTAGACGGTGAGGGCGATCATCAGGCCAGCCGAGGGACCACCGATGCGGCCCTGCTCGATGTCCACGGCGACGGGCAGGGCGATGTCGAGGTCAACGGTCTGGAGGGCCACGCCGAGGGCCGGGCGACCCAGCTCCTCGATTTGCTCCAGCTCGATCCGCGCCTCGATCGTCGCGTCGCCGCGCTCGACGCTGAGCGTCACCTCGTCGCCCGCCGACAAGGACGAGACAGCGGCGGCGAGGTCGGAGGCGAGCTCGACGGGGCGCCCTCCGATCGCCGTCACCACGTCGCCCTCCCTCAGCTCTTCCTCGGCGGGGGCGCCGGGGACCACGCCCACCACCCGGGCGCCGCCCCCGGTCACCCGCACTTCGAGGCCGGCCGCCCGCAACCCGACGGCGGCGGCGACCTGGCCGCTCTCCCGGAACAGCCTGCGCTGTGCCTCGACGTAGTCGCCCTCGTCGACCCCCTCGGGGATGACGTCGTCCCGGGGGAGCACGTCTTGCTCCCCGTCCAGCCAGGCGACAAGGGCCTCGACGGCAGTCGCCGGGCCCAGCGACACGGTGAGCAGGAGCAGGTCACCCGAGACGCGATCGGCCGGGCGGCCGAGCATGACCCGCTCCTCGACGGGAAGAGCGGAGCCGGGCCTGATCACGTAGAACGGCAGGGGGACGGCCAGGGCGGCGGCGGCGAGCACGACGAGCGCCGCCCCGGCCGCCCGCCGGCTCAACCGCACGCCATGTTCCTCGCGTCAGCCGCGGCCGTCGTCAGCCACGTGCACGGTGACGTCCTGGGTCTCGGATGCCACCGCGATGCCCTGCTCTTCGAGGCGGCCCATGACGCTCCGGGTCAGGGCGTCCTTGACCCGGCGGGCGGAGCGCACGGGCACGACGAAGCGGGCCGCCAGCTCCATCCAGTTGTCCGTGGCCCGAGCGAAGACGCGGGGCTCGACGTCCGCTCGACCGACCGGGTAGCGCTCGGTCATCGCCTGCATCGCGGCTTTGGCCTCCGCCCCCGAGGAGGCGCCCACCACCTCTTCGTGCAGGATCTGCTCGGCCTGGTGCCAGTCGGCCGAGTAGGGAACGGGCAGGGTGAGCTCCTCCCAGATGAACTCGAACACGCCGCTGTAGTTGTACACGGGCTCGGTGAAGGTCGCCTTGTTGGAGATGGCGACGATGCGCCCGGTGTGCTGGCGGCCCCGCACCCACGAGCCGTCCTCGTGGGCGGAGCCGATCTCCATGATCTTGGTGCGAAACGGGGTCACGTCGATGACGTCGCCCCGTACGCCGGCCATCTGTATCCGGTCGCCAACTCGGAAGATGCGCCCGCTGAGGATGTTCACCCAACCGGCGAAGGCGCCGACGACCTCTTGCATGGCGAAGGCCAGGCCGGCCGCCGCCAGCCCCAGCACCACGCCCACGCGCCAGGCGAACGCCCGCCACACGACGGCCAGGGCGACAACCGTGAGGGCGGCGGTGGCGTAGCGCACGGCCTTGCGGCTGTAGTAGCGGGCGTAGGGGTCGCCGCTGCGGCGGGAAACGGCCCGGGCGGCCACCGACGCCACCACCACGCTCACCAGCACCACGGCGGCGCTGGTGACCAGACGGCCCGGTACGCTGGTGTTGTCAGCGAGGAGGTCCACGGCCCGGTCGAGGACGGAGCTATCCACACCGGTACCCCCGAGGGCGGGTGGCGACGACGACGCTGACGAGGAGGTCGGGCCTGCTCACTGCTGCGTCCGGGGCAGTTGGCGCATGGCCAGGACGTCGAGCTGGAGGTGCTCGAGGCGCGCGTCCTCCAGGCAGCCGTGGAGCTGGCGCCGGTCGCTCTCGTTGAGGGCCGGTTGCACGACGAAGCGGAAGGCGCTGGGGCTGACCCGCTCGAACGCCTGCTCCACGAGGTCGACGGTGACCTGCAGGCGGCAGGCCATGAACAGCGCCCGGGTCATCTCCAGCAGCCCGTAGTGGGGTCGCGGACGGCATCCGCCTCGACGACGACCTCGGTGCGCGAGCCGGGGTCGGTGGGCACGTCCCGGCTCATGGTGGCGAGGGCCAGTCGCTGCACGCCGAACGCCACGACACCGAGCAGGACCACGACGCCCACCACCCTTGTCATCTCTGGTCGCCGGTGGGCCCGAGGAGGAGACGCAGGTCTTCGTCGTCGCCGAACGGCCCGTCCTCGGCCAGAAGCTCGGCGTCATGAGCGATCAGGCCGTCGGGTGGGAAGGCGATGGCGTCCAGCCGGGTGGCCAGACCCCGCTCCAGGGAGGGCTCGGTTGTCTTGGCCGCCAGCTTCTCCACCACCCAGGCCAGGGCCGACACCACCACGCCACCGCCGAGGAGCACAGGGATGAAGACCGCGGTGCGGTCGCCCCGCACCTCCAGCCAGGCGAAGTGGTCTCGTCGGGGCGCGGCCTCTTGCAGGCGGGCGAGCACGGGCGGAGGGGGCGCCCCCCGCTGTTCCGTCGCGTCGCCGCGCTCGAGCCCGGCCAGCCGTTGCAGGATGGTGGCGCTGGCCATGGCCACCTCGGCGCCGACGAAGAGCAAGCCCACGAGCATGGCCCGGTGCCATTCCCAGCGGTACAGGTAGACGAAGACGTAGCTTCCCGAGGCGAGGAGGGCCATGGTGCCCACCACCCAGGCCAGCTTCCTCACGGCGCTGCCTCCCGCTCCTCCTCGTCGGCCAGGCGGACCTCGCCCGTGGTCCCGTCGAGGCTGACCAGCGATCCCTCCGGGTACCGCTGGTGGGCGTCGGCCACCCCCACCACGGTGGGCACCCCGTACTCCCGGGCCAGGATGGCCACGTGGGCCAGCACGCTGCCGGTCTCGGCCACGAGCCCGGCCAGCCGGGGCAAGGCCGAGGCCAACTGCGGGTCGAGGGTGCGCACGACCAGCACTGCTCCCTCCGGCGCGTCGGCCGCGGAGTGGTGCACCCGGCCACGGGCGCGCCCACCGCCGGCGCCGGTGCCGCCGGCTTCGGCACCGCCGGGGGCGGCGACGGGAACCACCTTCCCCTTCTCGGTCAGCTGGAAGCGCGTCGGGAGGGCGCCCTCGTCGCTCTCCGGGTGCTCGGCCCGTTCGCCCTCTCGGTGCAACACGGCGGCGCGGCCCCGCAGCACCATCTGCACCGCTTCCAGTCGAAGGTGGCGCACCAGGCTCGGGTCGGCGACGACGCCTCGGTCGTGGAGGCGCCGGCGAGCTCCCACGCCGCTCGGCCGGTCAGCTCCTGGAGCCAGCGGACCCGGAGGCGCAGCGCCTCGCGCAGCAGCGCCAAGTCGTCGGCGTCGCCGCTCGGGGCTTCGGGCGGCGCGTCCACCTCCGCGGGGAGGGGCGCGACGGGGCGGACGTGGGGCGGCACCAGGGCGAGCACGACCGGATGGCGGACCACGATCTCCTCGTCGGCCAAGCCCTCCTGTCGGCTCCGAGCCAGCACGCGCAACGCCACGGAGGTGCCGGTGAGGCGGGGGGCACCGGGGTCGACGAGCACTCCGACGAGGATCTCGTGGGCGTGCAGCGCCACCAGTGCCTGCGCGCCGCGCTCGAGAAGGGTGACGAGCTGTCGGTCGGTCAGCTCGTCCAGCGGGGGGATCCCGGCCAACTCGGCGTCGGTCTTCGCCACCAGGTCGGCGCCCAACCCGGGAAGGGCCGAGCGCAGTCGGCCAACGCGCCAAGCGGCCGGCAAGCGGTGCAGCTTGGGCCTGGGATCGATGCGCCGCCACATGGACCGCTCCGACGAGCCGGCGCCGAACAGGCTGAGGTCCACCGCGACCCGGCCACCCACGCACACCGCCAGTGGCGACGCCTCCAGGTCGCGGCGAGATGCGCTGCCGGCGAGCAGCAACGCCTCCCGCAGGGCGCGCCGGAGGGGCTCGACCCAAAGGTCCTCCTCCAGCCGGGAGAGCGGTTCGGGGAAGGTCTCCGCGACTGGGCCCGGCCCGAGCAGGGCACCGGACGGCGTTCCGCTGACCTCAGTGGTCACGGGGCGGCTCTGCAGTAGCCACAGCCTGCCATCCCCGTCCAGCGCCCACTCGATGTCCTGCGGCCCATCGAAGACCAGCGCTGCCCGGCGGGCCAGCTCGGCCAACCGGCGACGCTGGCGGCGGCCGAGCGAGGCCCCACCGGGCCGCTCCTGGCAGGAGCGGACCCTGCCCTTCGGGTCGAGCTCGTAGCGGGTGGCGTCGACCTCGCCGCTCACCAAACGGTCGGGCCCACCCTCGACGGCGGACACGACGATGCGGTCCTCCCGGCCGGTCACGGGGTCGACGCCGAACATCACCCCTCCGCAGCGGGCCTCGAGGAGCGGCTGGACGAGCACGGCGATCGGGTGGTCGGCGGGGATGTCGGTGTCACCTCGCGCTGCCTCCCGGCGGGAGTCGAGGACGACCTTCACCGCCTCGAGGAAGGGCTCCAAGCCCTTCACGCCGACGACGGACTTGAACCGACCGGCCATCGAGCTGTCGGCCAGATCCTCGACGGTCGACGAGGAGCGTACGACCAGCGCCCTCCTCCCGTCCTCGGACAGCTCGGCCCAGGCTCGCTCGACGTCGGACCCCAGCGCGGCCACGTCGCCCGTCTCGTCGACGAGGGCGGTGGCGGCGGTCGTCAGGACGAAGCCGGGAAGCACGGGCAGCTGGGCCCAGGCCGCCCTGGCCAGCGCGGCTGCCTTTCCTCCCGTCGTCGCCTCGTCGAGGGCTCGGGCGTCCTCGAGGCGGACGACCGCTCCTCGCAGGTGTGCCATCCCCTTGCCCGGAGCGGGCGAACTACGCAACGGGCTGGCGGCGAATCTCCACCCAGCCGAGAGGAACGCCGATCACAGCTCCGGCCACGGCGCCGACCAGCGCCGGCGCGCCACTGGCGACCAGCGTACGGGTGGCGAAACCTCCGACGACGGCTCCCGCTGGGCCGAAGAGAAGCATGAGGCTCCGCTGGACGGGCTCCCGCGTGCTGGTGATGAACATCCCCACGATCCCGGCCAGGGTCCCGACCACCAGCCATCCGATCACCCACGACACCATCTCTCGACTCCTCTCTCCCGCGACTTCAGACGAGCCCTTTCCATGACGTGTGACGAGTGCGTTTCCCGAGTGTCACCGTCGAGTCACCGTAGGAGCTGGCGGGCCACGCCAGGCGCTCACCAAGCCGACCGCCGCGAAGCGTGCTGCCGACCGCCGACGAGGTAGGGGCTGGGGGTGCACGTGACGCCCGGGCCCTTGGTGCCGGCGCCGAGGTGAGGCGCATCGCCCTGGGGCGCCGCGGTGGCCGTGGCCGCGCTCATGGCGTTCCTTGCGGCGTGGGGCGTCGTCGTCGAGCCGAGGGCGGTCGACGTGGAGCTGCACGATGCCCCCATCCCCGACCTTCCGTCCGAGTGGGAGGGCAGGCGGGTGGCCTTCCTCTCCGACCTCCAGGTCGCCATGTGGCTGGCCAACGAGGACACGGCGCGTCGGATGTTCGAGGAGCTCGAGAGAGAGCGCCCGTCGCTCGTGCTCCTCGGTGGTGACTTCGTGTACGGGCGCTCCCCGGATCCGGTTCGCCAGGTGCGGACCGTCGTGGAGTTGCTCCGCCCACTTCCCGCCGCCAGCGAGCGCCTAGAGCGGCCGCGGCGCTGAGCGCTCAGCGCGACCGCGGGTCCGCGCCGCTCGCAGGACGAGGCCGGTGACAAGGGGGACGAGGCCCGCGGCAGCGGCGACCAGGACGACAGCGGGGTACGACCGCTCCATCTCGGTGCCGGCAAAGCCACCGAGCAACACAGCGACCAGGACGAGGAGGAAGACCGTCACGGTTTCGCCTGCTCCTCGAGGCGGTGCCGACGACGGAGGTCGGGCGCTCCCGCTCCGCCACGACCTCCCGGGCTCTCCCGTCTCAGTCTGCCTGACGGCGAACACGCAGCTGGTTGCTCACGTCGACGACTCCGGCCACGTCCCAGGCGTCATCGCCAGCGGCGCGCTTCGCCCTTGGAGAGCTGACCTCCCCGGTCAGGATCACCACGTCGTGCTCGACGTCAACCGTGAGGTCGTCGTCCTTCGTGTACGGGTTCTGGCGAAGCCGGTCGACGACCTCCGCCTTGATGTCTCGGTCGGTGGCCACGGGTGGCTCGATGTCGTACCAACCGTAGTAGTAGCGATCCTGGGGGTATGTCCAGGGCGGGAACATCGGCAACATGTTCGTCTTCCTTTCGTCTCGCTCCCGAGGGAGCCGTTTGCACGGGGATCCAGGGGTTGGTAACCCCTGGATCCGTTCCAGCAGGGCTCAGCTCTCGCCTTCGAGCGTCGACGTGGACTGAGCGACAAGGACGTGTTCGTCCCTCCAGGCGTCGTACACCGGCTCGTCGTAGAAGTCCCAACCGAACTCCGTCTCGAACTGGGCCGCATCGAACTTGCGCACCTTGCCCGTGACACGCACCTCGTCTCCCTCGCTGATGTCCGTCTTCGAGACACCGATGACGAGGAGGCCATCGCCCCCGAAGTCGTCACCGCCCAGCCGGATGGCGCTGGCGCTCACCACCTCGCTCACGTTCCCACTGACCGTCACCTCGCGGCCGGCCAGGTCGTCGGCAAAGCCGTCGTCGTCGAATGCCTGGTCCTCGGCCACGTCCTCGACGGTGACGCCCCGCTCCGGCCCAGCGCTGTCGTCGTCGTTGGCCCACACCCAGAGCCCGACGATGGCCGCTAAGACCAAGAGGACCCCGACGAGCCATGCGCCACCGCCGCCGCGTCTCTCGGGCGTCCTCGTCCTCTTCACATCAGTTGCCATGTTCCTCTCCTCGGATCTCTCGCTTGCTCTCCCACTCTCGGTGGGATCACTCTCAGCCTCCCTTCGTGGCGTAACCGGGCAGGGACGGCGTGGTGACATCTCGGTCACGGTCCCTGCCTGCCGCGGAATTGAAGGGCGGCGGCGACTGCCGGCCGCCGCCCACCGCCCTTCGAGCGGTCACTCCCGTGGTTGTTCGGGGACCAGTTCGGGGTGGCGGGCCAGAGCCTGGCGACAGGTCTTCGTTTCGCGGATCTCCCTGTCGGTCGCGCTCATGCAGATGGCGGCCAGGAACCTCAGCTCCCGGTTGGTCGGCACCAGGTCCGGGTGTGCGGCGGCGGCCGGGACCCAGTCGCCGATGCCGTCGCAGGCTCGGATGGTGACGTACAACCGGGGAGCGGCTGAGGGCGCACGCTCGGCCTCCTCGAAGGCCTGCTCACAGCCCGTCGTCCCACCCTCCGGCGGCAACGCCTCCTCGTCGTCACCGCACGCGCCCAGGAGGGCTGCCGTCAAGAGGACGGCCACGGCGGTGGAGGTTCGACCCCACGCTCGTCGGCGTCGCCGGGAGTGGCCGCGCTCCGAGGCCGGGTGGTCGGCAGCCCGCGCCCGGCTGGTGATCTCGTCGTTGGTCAGTTGATGCACGGGCCCGGCCCTTTCGCCCTGGGAGCGGCGAGCACGGCCCGCAGCTCGTCGTCGGTCACGGCGTATGCGGTGGTGGGGCGATCGGGTGCCACGGCAAAGGTGACCCCGACCACGCGCCCGGTGCCGCCGACGACCGGCGCCCCAGAGTCGCCGGGCCGCAGCCGGGCGGCGAGGAACAGCACCCGCCGGCGGGTCCGCTCGTCTCCGTAGATGTCCCGGCCGACCACCGTCTGCTCCCGCTCGACGGTCGCCGGTACTGCTCGGGGGACGTTCTGGCCTCCTGGATAGCCGACGACGGCTGCGGCTGCTCCGGGGGCGACGGGACCGATGGGCAAGGGGTCTTGGCCCAGCCCGGGCACGGCGAGGACGGCGAGGTCCCGGTTGTCGTCGAACGCCGTGACGCGGGCGGGGAGGAGGCGACCGTCGGGACGCCGCACCCGGAGCCGCTCGCTGCCGGCCACCACGTGGGCGTTCGTGACGACCGTGTTGGTGGCGACCGTGAAGCCGCTGCCTTCGTGGCGGCGGCCACAGCCGAAGCTCTCCACGTTCACCGTCGAGTCCCGCACGTCGGCCAGCGTGGCGGCGGCCAGGGGGAGCTCTGCTGGCGGCGGGCCGAGGTCGGGCGCGGGTCTGAGCGCGTCGAAGACCTGGGGAAACCGCGTCTGCGTCACCAGCTCGCGCAGCGCCTGGATGCTCGCCGGTGGTTCCGGAGCCATGTCCTCGAGGAAGCCCCCGATGGCCGACGAGCGAGCGTGGCGAGCGACGACGCCAGGGACCTCTGCCATGGCCGGGAGCAGGAACCACACGGCCACGAGCAGGCTGAAGACGCCGGCGACCGCCCCTCCGGCCTTGTCCAGCCCGGTGGCCGCACCGGGCGGAACGGCGAGCCGTAGGCGGAGGCCCACCGCCCCACCCAGCGAGGCACCCACGCCGACGGTGAAGATCACCACGAGCGCACCGACCAGGAGGCGGTCGAGCGCCGAGCCGACAGGGAACCATTCGACGACATCTGGCGTCACCCGGGAGGCGACGAGGAGCCCGAGGCCCATGCCCGCCCAGGAGATGAGGCGCGCCAGAAGGCCCATTCGGTGCCCGACGGCAGCAGCCGACACGGCGAGCAGGACGATCACGAGGTCGAGCACCGTCATCCGTGACCCGCTTCGACACCCAGCGGGCGGCCGGACGCACGGACCGTGGTCGCCCGCGTCCATGTCACGCCGGAACCGTCCCTCCATGGGGTAACGACGCCGCCTCACGCCGGTAACCGTTAGGTCACGGGCCAAGGCGACGACGGCGAGTCGTGTCGTCGGCGGGGAGTGACGAGGACCGGATCGCCCGCTGGAGTGGCGGTAACGGATCCGTCACAGCTGCGCTCGTCTCCTACGGCGCCGGCCCGGCCAAAGGGTAGGAGCGGAGCATGTTCCTGCTCCTCCTCATCGTCATCCTCGCCGCCGCCGGGGGGTTCCTCGGTCAGCTGCTCGAGCTCGCCGCCTGGCTCATCGTCGCCTTGGCGGTGGTCGGGGTCGTCGTGGCCCTGCTCGCGTACTTGGGGTTCCGACGTCTGCGGTCGCGAGCATGAGGGCCCCTCCGACCGACACCGCTCGCCGCGTTCGAGGCGCCACTGCTTTGGTGCTGTTGGCTGGCCTGCTGTTGGGGCCCGCCTGCAGCGACGCCCCCGACGAGGGCATCCCCCGGGAGCCGTTCTCAGAGGACCAGCGATGACCCGAGCGTGGCGGCAGCTCACGGCCACGGTGGTGGTGGTCACCGCGCTGGCCGGGTCCTGCAGCGGCGACGACGGTGGTGCGCCAGCCAGCCGAGCGCCGGCCATCACCGCCAAGGAGACGCCTTCGGGGGACGCCACCGGCGGTGTGTTCGGCCGCATCCCTTCGATCGTCCGGGAGGTCGAACCCTCCGTCGTCGCGGTGACCACTGCCAGGGGGGAGGGGAGCGGGGTCATCTGGGACGCCGACGGCACCATCGTCACCAACCACCACGTCGTCGCCGGTGTGGACCGCGTCACCGTCGCCTTCGCCGACGGCAAGCGGGCGAACGCGGACGTGCGGGCGACCGACCCCGTCACCGACCTGGCCGTGCTCGAAGCCGACCGGAAGGGGCTTCCGGCCGCGAAGTTCGCCGATCAGCTCCCGACCATCGGTGAGCTGGCGGTGGCCATGGGCAACCCCCTCGGGTTCGAGAACACCGTGACCGCCGGCATCGTGTCCGGGCTGGGACGGGCCATCCCCGGCTCGGCGCCGGCGTCGCTCGCGCTGGTCGACCTCATCCAGACCGACGCCCCCATCTCTCCGGGGAACTCCGGCGGTGCCCTCGTCGACGCCGACGGCTCAGTGATCGGCATCAACGTCGCCTACATCCCCCCGCAGGCCAGCGCCGTGTCACTCGGCTTTGCCATTCCCGCCCCGACCGTCGTCAGCACCGTCACCGAGCTCGTCCGCACCGGAGAGGTACGCCACGCCTTCTTCGGCATCCAGCCCGCTTCTCTCACCCCACAGATCGCCGAGCGCTTCGGCATCGAGAGCGACGCCGGGGTCCTGGTCCTCGGCGTCGTCCCCGGCGGGCCGGCCGAGGAGGCGGGCATGAGGCCGGGCGACGTCGTCACCAACGTCGGTGACCGCCGGGTGGGAACCGTCGAGGAGCTTCTCGCCGCGCTGCGCCAGCGCCGCCCCGGAGACCGGGTACCGATCACGGTGGAGCGTGACGGCCGGTCCCTACGGGTGGACGTGACCGTCGCCGACCGGCCAAGTCGGTGACACGGGCGGCTGGCTCACGACGATGAGCGAGTCGTCGGAACACAGCGGGCAGACAGCCCGCAGTCGCAGGAAGGGCCCGCATCGCCTCGCCCGCTGGATCGACGACCGCCTGGGGACCACCCGCTTCGGCCGCAGCGCCCTCAACAAGGTCTTTCCCGACCACTGGTCCTTCCTCCTGGGCGAGGTCGCCATGTACTGCCTGGTGATCCTCGTCCTCACCGGCGTGTTTCTGAGCTTCTTCTACGACGCCAGCACCGAGGAGGTCTTCTACCGAGGAGACTACCGGGCCCTCCATGGCGTGCCGATGTCGGAGGCCTACCGCTCGGTCGTCCGGCTGAGCTGGGACGTGCGGGCGGGGCTCGTCATGCGCCAGATCCACCACTGGGCGGCCCTTCTGTTCGTCGCCGCCATCATCGCCCACCTGTGCCGGGTGTTCTTCACCGGGGCCTTCCGCCGACCTCGCGAGCTGAACTGGATGGTGGGCGTCACCCTTCTCCTCTTGGCCGTTGCCAACGGCTTCACCGGCTACTCGCTCCCCGACGACCTCTTGTCCGGGACCGGGCTGCACATCGCCTACTCGGTCGTGCTGGGGATCCCGGTGGTGGGGCCGTGGCTGGCCTTCCTCTTCTTCGGAGGCGAGTTCCCCGCCAACGAGATCCTCTCCCGCCTCTACGTCATGCACATCCTGCTGATCCCGGGGCTGATCGTGGCGCTGCTGGTCGCCCACCTGGCCATCCTCTGGCGCCAGAAGCACACGCAGTTCCCCGGCCCTGGCCGTAGCGAAGGCAACGTGGTCGGCTCCTATCTGTGGCCCAACTACACGGCCAAGAGCCTGGGGATGCTCTTCCTCATCTCCGCTGTGCTGGCGACGCTAGGGGGCTTGGCGCAGATCAACCCCGTGTGGCTCTACGGGCCGTTCCACCCGGAGATCGTGACCACGGCGGCCCAGCCGGACTGGTACGTGGGGTGGCTGGAGGGAGCGCTGCGCCTCTTTCCGCCGTGGGAGCCCCGGGCCTTCGGCTACACCCTTCCAAACGCCTTCTTCCCCGGGGCGCTGCTCCCAGGGCTCACCTTTGCACTGCTGTACCTGTGGCCGTTCCTGGAGGCCCGGTTCACCAAGGACCGCCAGGAGCACCACCTCCTGGACCGGCCTCGGGACCGTCCCGTGCGCAGCGCCATCGGAGCGGGTGTGCTCACCTTCTATCTGGTGCTCACCGCCGCCGGCGGCCAGGACATCTTGGCCCAGAAGCTGAACCTGTCCATCGCCGCCGTCTTGTGGGGGCTTCGGCTGCTCCTCGTCGCCCTGCCGTTGGCGGTGGCCGTGCTCACATACCGGCTGTGCCGGGACCGAGCCGCGGCCGAGCGCCTCGAGCACGAGAAGGAGGAAGCTCGCCGCCGGGTGGAAGCGGCGGGCACCGGTGGTAGGCCACACACCGTCGTCGCGCCCACGAGCGGGGAGTGAGCATCCCTGAATCACCGCCCCGCGCCGGGCCTGCTCCAGCGCCTCGGCCGCGGCCGACACAGGGCGGTCCGTCTCGGGCGGGTCAGGCGGGAAGGTCTACTCGGGCGGGGTCGAGGAGATGTGGCGGAGGTGCTCGCCACGAGCGAGCAGGGCAGGGATGTTGAGGTGCGACAGAACAGAAGGTGACGGCTGGCCGTGCGGCCAGGCACCTAGGGTCTGGGCATGGCCATCGTGACGCTCTGGTTCGGGGTGGGGCTCATCGTGCTCGGCATCGTGAGCTACGCCGGGTCGGGGGCGGAGAGCGTGACCGCCCTCATACCCGCGTTCTTCGGCATCGTCCTCGCCGCCCTCGGTTTCGTAGGCCGGCGCGAGGACCGCCGGGCCCTGACGATGCACATCGCCGCCCTGCTCGCCCTGTTGGGCCTCCTCGGCAGCGCCGGGGGGCTGCTGAGCCTGCCCGACCTCGTGACGGGCGAAGACCTCGAGCGCCCGTGGGCGGTCGCTGCCCAGTCGGTGATGGCCCTGGCCCTCGCTGTCTACCTTGCCCTCGCGGTCCGCTCCTTCGTTGCCGCCCGCAAGGCCCGTACCTCGTAGCCGCGGCTGTCACCGCTGGTCCTTCAGCAGCGCCCGCGCCGCCAGCTTGCCGGGGGTGCCGACGATCCCGCCGGCCGGCCCCGTCCCGGCCCCTGTCACGTACAGGCCCTCGACCGGTGTGCGGTGCCCCCCGAGGCCCCGGGTGGGCCGCAGGAACCCCAGCTGGTCGAGGGCGATGTCGAGGTGCATGGGGTGGCCGCCGGGCCACCGCTCGACCTCTTCCATCTGATCGGGCGTCCATGTGGCCAGGCCCTGGACCGACGCTCCGAACCCGGGTGCCCGCCGCTCCATCAACTCGAGGGCGGCCTCGACGAAGCGCGGCCGGCAGGCGCTCCACCCGCCTCGCACCTTCGAGGGCGCCGCCGGGCAGGCGAGGTAGACGGTGTGGTGACCGGCGGGGGCGAGGGAGTCGTCGAGGGCCGAGGTGGTGAAGGCGTAGAGAGGCAAAGGGTCAGGGAGGAGGCCGGCCTCGGCGTCCGTCCACGCCGTGCTCAGCTCGTCCAGGTGGTCGACGTAGCTCTGCAAGCCGTTCCAGTCACCCGGGCGGGAGTCGGGATAGGGGGGCAGGCGGTCGGTGGCGACGTGGATGAGAGCCTGGACCACGTTCCCTCGCCGGGCGGCGGCCAGATCAGCGCCGTCTCGGCCTCCCAGAGGAGGCTGGGCCAACTCCAGGAGCGCCACTTGCGGGTTGATGGCAGTGACCACGGCTCGGGTCGGGAAGCGTTCGCCCGCCTCGGTGACCACCGCCGCCACCTTCCCCCCGGGAACCTCGATCCGGGCTACGGGCGCCGAGGAGCGGACCGTCCCCCCGAGCTCGCGCAGGCGGACCAGGAGGGCGTCGCTCAGGGCACCGGCGCCGCCTCGGGCGTGCCACTGCCCGAAGAGGTGGTACGCAGCCTGCCAGAAGGCGAACAGGGCGCCGCCGGGGATGGTGGGGCCCATGGCCGCGTGGGCAGCGAAGGCGGCCACCGGGCCTCGGGTGAGGTCGCTGAGCAGGCGCCGGCGGAGGAGTGAGTCGTAGGGGCCGAGCAGGTCGCGCACGAGCACGAGGGGCTCCCGGCGCAGGACCGAGGCCAGGCTGGCCACACGGGAGGGCAGCCCGCGAAGGGAAGCGTCACCTCGGATGGCAGGCACAACGGCGCGGACGACGGGGAGTGACACGTCCATGAAGGCGGCGTAGGCCCGCGCCTCGTCTACGCTCGACTCGGCGATGGAGTCCACCGTCGCCTCGATCGAGCGGAAGAACCTCACCCGGCGGCCGTCGCCGTGCACGGCCACCGAGAAGGGGTCCATCTGCTGGTACCGGAGGCCGGCGCCGGCCAGGTCCAACTCCTCGGGGATGGCCGTCATGTTGATCATGTTGTGCGCCACCGAGTGCGTGTCGAAGCGGTAGCCGGGGAGCCTCTCCTCGGTGCGGGCCCCGCCCCCCGGGCGATCGAGGGCCTCGAGCACGAGCACCTCCCGCCCGGCCTGCGCCAGGTAGCAGGCGGCGACCAGGCCGTTGTGGCCGGCGCCCACCACCACCACCTCAGGCATCCCCACCCCCCTGTCTCATCGACGACGCCCCGCCCACCGCCGGGAGTACCCGCCATCAGAGCGCTCGAGTCACTCCGGGACCTGATCGAGCTCTACACCCGGGAGACCGCCCAGCTTGACCGGCGCATCCAGGCTCGCTCAGGACGACGCCGGTCACCATGCCACGCAGGCCTGCTGGCCACGCCGACCAACGCTGGTGCCGAGCGAGTGGCGGGCTCAGCGGCTCTGAGCTCGGCGTGGGCATCGCTGTGCTCGCCGTTGCCCACCTCCTTTGGCGGGTCGCTGCCCGCTCTACTCCAGCGTCTCGAGGTAGGCGGCCATGTTCTGGGCCTCGAAGGCCGACACGCCCAGGTCCGGCATGGCGGTGCCCGGCTCGACCCCTTGGGGGTCAGCGATGAACCACGCCAGGTTGTCCTCGGTGTTCGCCAGCTGGCCGGCGATGAACATCCGCTTGGAGAAGTTGGTGAGGGGTGGCCCGACCTGGGCGTCGGCACCCCTCACCCCCGGGATGGTGTGACACGCCCCGCAGCCGTATCGCTGCATGGCCTGCTCGCCGAGTACCGGGTTGCCCTTGGTGACGGGGGGCGAACCGGCGCTCTGGCAGGCGCTCGACAACGCGACACCAGCCAGCGTCGAGAACACGAGCGCCGGCGCCACCAACGCTCGGCCCCTCCGAAGCCCCTTCATCACTACTTCAGGCTCTCGAGGTACTCCACGACGGCCAGGAGCTCGTCGGGCTTCAGGTAGACCGGCGGCATCAGGTTGCCGGGCTTGATCGACTGAGAGTCCGAGATCCAACCAGCCAGGTGGCCAGGGGTGTTCGGGATGGAGACGGCGCCGATGGTGCGGCGGCTGCCGAAGTCGCTCAGATTGGGCCCGAAAGACCCCCGGGACTCCGTGCCGCGGATGGCATGGCAGCCTGCGCACGACGAGCGGTTGAACACCACTTGGCCGAAGGCGGCCCGCTCGCTCACGGGCGGGCCCGGCGGCCGCTGCTGGCGCGCCACCCAGCGGGCGAAGTCGGCCGCTGGCTCGGCGATCACCAAGAACTGCATCTTGGCGTGCTGGAGGCCGCAGAACTCGGCGCAGAACCCGCGGTACACGCCCGGGCGGTCGGCCTGGAGGCGGAGCACGTTGAGCTGGCCGGGGATCTGGTCCAGCTTGCCGGCCAGCTCGGGTACCCAGAAGCTGTGGATGACGTCGGCCGTGCGCAGCCGGACATCGATGGGCCGGCCCGCCGGGATGTGGATCTCGTTGGCGGTCACGATGCCCTCGTCGGGGTAGCGCACGTCCCACCACCACCGGTAGCCGGTCACCTCGACCCGAAGAGGGGCGCGCCGCTCCTCGCCGCGCAGGTCCTCGGTGGCGTCCACGGTGACCACGGCCAGGATCCCGAGGATGGCGGCGGGCCCGATGACGCCACCCACCCAGATGAAGGTGCTGTCGGTGATGCGCGACGGGCGCCCCTCCCCTTCGGTCCCCCGGCCCCGCACGGCGGCGGCGACGATGAGGCTGGCCACCACCACGTAGACAGCGGCGGCGAGTCCGAACATCAGCCACCACACGTCGGCGATGCGCTCGGCCCCCGGACCCTTGGGGTCGAGCGTGGAGGGCGACGACTCCGAGCCGCAGGCGGCCGCGAGCAGGCCGACGGCGACGACGGCGGCGAAGGCCCGGGACCGGACGGTCTTCACGTGGGGATGTTCCAGTAGGTCGGCCCGACGGGAGCGTCGAAACCGCCGCCCGCCCGCAGCACGCCGTCGGGGCCGATCTCGAGCGGGAGCTGGGGCAGGGGCCTGACGGCGGGGCCGAACACCGGCTGGGCCCCGTTGAGCACGTTGAACGCCGACTGGTGGCACGGGCACAGGAGTTGGTGGGTGTTGGCCTGGTACAACCCCACCGGGCAGCCGGCGTGGGTGCAGACCTTCGAGTAGGCGATGAAGCCGCCCGGAGTCCATCCCTCCCGGCCCGGGTCGGCCTTGATCAGTCCCTCGTTCACGCGGACCAGGACGGTTTGCGCGTCGGCGGCCTCGGTATGACCCTCCGGGAACACGGTGATGAAGGCGCCGACAGGCACCTGGTCGGCCCGCACCGGGTGCCCGGCGTCGTCGACCACCCGCGAACCACGCTTCCACGGGGTGCGCTCCAGCGCCTTGCCCGGCCCTGGCCCGAGGGAGCGGACGGGAAAGGCGAAGGCGGCAGCCAGGGCTGCCCCGGCCAGGCCGAGGAGGCGGGTCAGCAGCCTGCGGCGGCCGATGGCGCCGGAGCGCTCGAAGTCCTCCCCGAGCGCCGCCCGCTCCTCCTCGGGCGAGGCCAGGGGCGACCGCTCCTGCTCCACCTCCTCGCCGGGCAGAAGGTGGTGGGCCCACACCACGAAGCCGCAGCCGAGCCCGCCCAGGGACAGCGCCAGGAGGATGCCCTCGAGCTGAGGGTGGCCACCGCTCCAGTAGACGACGGCCAGGGCCGAGGCGGCGACGGCGCTGAGCACGAAGGCCGCCGCGACCCAGCGCTCGGCCCACCGCTCGTGCGCCCTCACTTCCTGGTCCCGATCCACAGGCAGGCCAGCAAGACGGTGCCGAGCCCGAACACCCACGCCACCGCGCCCTCGGGCAGCGGGCCGAAGTGCCACAGGCCGTGGCCGCCGCGGTCCTCGGGATCTTGCAGCTCGAGGACGTAGCGAGCGATGGAGTTCACCTGCCGGTCGCTCAAGACGAACGCTGGCATGTTCACCGGGCCGGTGCGGATGGCCTCGGCGATCTGCTCGGGTGTCGATTCGTCGAGAGGTGGCGACTCGATGCCTCCCAGCAGGGCTCCCCCCTCGCCGGCCCATTGATGACAGGCGGCACACAGCGCCCGGTAGAGCCGTCCACCCTCGCCCAGGTCCCCCTGGGCGGGAGCCACAGAGGGGATCTCGGGTTCGGCGGCGATGAAGGGCCGCATGTAGTCGACGATGGCGTCGATCTCGGCCGCGTCGTACGCCGGCGACCGTCGCTCCCGGGGCGCGTCGGGGTCGGGGATCGGCATGCGTCCGGTGGACAAGGCGTAGTCCACCTCTGCCGGGCCCACATCGGCCAGGCTCTGGCCCCGAGGCGTCCCCTGCCCACGTTCGCCGTGGCAAACGGCGCAGTCCCGGAGGTAGAGGAACTCACCATCGGGGGCAGCGGGTTGGGCCGTCACCCGAGCGGTGGAGCCGATCGAGCCGGCCCCGAGCAGCGGCGCCGCCACGAGGGTGAGCAACACCAGGGCGCCGGGCGGGCGGCGAGCGGGCAGGATCTCGGCGACTCGCTCGGCGACCTCGGGGTCGCAGACCAAAGCGTACCGCCGGGCCTCGATGCGTGACCGAGACCGGAACTGGCGGCCGGGAACGTCCAGGGCGTGGGTCAAGAGGCCGATGGCCGCGCCCGCGGCGGCGCCCAGGAGGAAACCCCAACCGGCGAGGATGAAGCCTGACACCACGGGGCGGGCCACGCCGAGCGCCCCGAAGAAGAAGCCGAGGAGCGCTCCGCTGGCTCCGGTCTTCAGCAGGCCCTCGAGAGCGGCGCCGGCGTACCCCACCGTGGTGGTGACGTCCTCCACGAGGCGAAGGTCGCCACCGACGATGCGAACGGTCTCGGAGGGCACTCCTGCCCGCACCAGCTTCTTGACGGCCCGTACGGCTCGTCGGTAGGACCTGTAGGAAGCGACCTCCGTTTGGCTGGTGGTGGGTGGCACCTGTCTCCCTCCTCACCCCGTCGCCGGCGCCGGTGTCCATGACCGGGCAATGAGCGCCGGCGTCCCCTCGAACCGCTGGTACCGGCTCTCGTCGAGCTCACCCACTCTCGCTTCGAGCTCGCCGATCTCGAAGCGGAGCAGTTGGCCCTCCGCCGCCACCACGTCGCCGACCGGCGTGCGATCATCGTCAGCGACGTCGTCCAGCGAGGGCGTCGCAGCCACACCAAAAACCAGGATCTCCTCGCCGGTCGCACCTGCGCCGAGGGTCACGACCGTCGCCCCAACGACGCGCGCCACCCGGTCGCGTACCCGCACGCTCTTGCCGTACAGGGCCGTCCGGTTGTCGAGGACCTCATCAGCGGTCAAGAAGCTGGTCACCTCGCGCCGTCCGTGCGGCGCCAGGGCGCCGACGAGGGCGACAGCGACGAGCACCGCGAGGATGGCGAGGACGCCGAGCCATCTCCTGAGCCACGGCCCCCTCGCCTCCATGTCCGTTCAGGGCTTGGTCGTCGTGCTGCCGCCCGCCGATCCTGCCGGCAGGGTGGCCACGCGGTCGGCGACGATGACGAGCCGCTTGTCGAAGGGCCCATAGAGCCGGTCGTCCAGGTCGACGCCGAAGAGGCGTTCGGCCTCGGCCACGTCGAGTTGGCGCACGGTGCCGGTGACGCGCACGGCGCCTCCCTCCTTCACGCTCGTCTTGCGCACGTCGAGCACCAGCACGGGCTTGTCGGCCAGCTCGACGTCACCGAAGCGCTCGTCGTCGAGCGCCGGCCTGTCGGCCTCACCAGTGCCGTCCTTGTCGAGGCGGAACGCCATCGGGTCGACCACCTCGGCCACGTTGCCATCGGCGGTGACCTCGAGGCCCACCAGAGAGGCCTGAGGACCGAGGTCGTCACCGACGGGGGCCTCGCTGGTCGTCGTGGCCCTGGTGGTGGTCGTGGTCGCCGCCTCGCCCGGCATCTTGGTCACCTTGTCGGCCACGATGACCAACTCGTCGCGGAAGGGCCCATAGAGCCGGTCGTCGAGCTCCACGTCGAAGACGCGTTCTGCTTCGGGGAGGTCGAACTCGCGCACCGTGCCGCTGACCTGGACCGGGGCACCGGGGTCGACCTTCGTCTCCCTTACGTCGAACACGAGAACGCCCTTGTCCAAGAAGTTCAGGTCACCGAAGTCCTCGTCGTCGAACCTGGGCTTCTCGCCGGGGCCGCCGATGCCATCCTTGTCGATGCGGAACGCGATGGGGGCGATGGCCTCGGTGACGTTGCCGGCCACCGTCACCTCGAGGCCCACGAGCGAGGGCTCGTCCGCCGCCACTGGCCTGGCGACATCACCAGGCGGGTCCACTCGGGGCGGTGCCACCACGTCGGGCTCGTCGTCGCCGCACGCCGCGGTGGCGACGACGAGGACCGACAGCAAGGCGACGAGCACTCGCCGCAGCCGTGGACCACGGCGTGGACCATTAGCGGGGAACCTGGACATTGCACGCCTCCTGTTCGGCTGCGGGTCGCCGGCGCGACCAGCCTCCGCCCCCTCCTCCCCCTCGGATGTAACGGGCCCTGTTCTTTCCGGTAATGATCGGGTCACAGGCCGCAGCGGGTGTCGCATGCTCCGTCGGTTCAACGGATAGCAGCATGGCCAGGACTCGGAAGACACCTTGGACCTCGCCCGCATGCTCCCCGCCCCGCATCGGCTGCTGACGACGACCTCGCCGCCTCGGCCATGACGTCGCTCGCCCATCGGTACGCCCTCGCCGTGGTACGGCTGCGCTGGGCTGTGTTCGTCGGATGGGTCGCCGCCGCTGCCGCGCTGACCCTCTCGCTTCCCACCCTCCGCGAGACGGGCGGGTCCGGCGGGTTGCGGAGCCTGGCCGCCCCCGACAACCCCGCCATCCAGGCGGAGATCCGCTCGTTCGAGGAGTTCGGCTTCCCGGTCCTCACCCGTACCGCCGTCGTGCAACGAAACCCGGAAGGCTTGACGACGGCGGCCCAGCTCCGTGTCGTGGCCAACGCCATCGAGTTCAACCTGGAGAGACCCGCGGAGCTGCGGCGCATCGAGTTCGCCCTCCCCGTCATCAACAGCTTTGCGCCGCTGCCCACGCGCGAGCGGGGTACGACGGCGATCACCTACCTGTTCTTTCGTCCCGACGTCGGCTTCGGCCGGCAGACGGCCCTCGCCGACGAGTACGCCGACCGCTACGCCGGAGAGGCCAGGGACCATCTCGTCGGCGAGACCGGCGTGGTCCCCGGGAGGGTGGCCCAGCTCCGCATTCTCAGGGAGAAGCTGAAGACCGTCGAGGTCGCCACCGTCGTGCTCATCCTCCTGGTGGTGGCTCTCAACTTCTCAGCCGTCGGTGCACCGCTGGTGACCATGGCGACGGCCGGCATCGCCCTCACCGTGATCACGAGGGTGGCGGGATGGATCGGCGAGCGAGCCCGCGTGGACATACCCAGCGAGATCGAGCCGGTGATCGTCGCGCTGCTGCTCGGCATCATCACCGACTATTCGATCTTCTTCCTCGCCGGCATGCGAGAGCGCCTTGCCGCCGGGGACGACCGGCTGCAAGCCGCTCGCCGGAGTGCCGCCGAGTTCGGCCCGATCGTGTTCGTCGCCGGGCTCACCGTGGCGGCCGGGTGCCTGGCTGTGCTCGTAGCCCGCGTGGGCGCCTTCCGGGCCTTCGGCCCCGGAATGGCCCTCACCATCCTGATCAGCCTCGTGGTCTCGGTCACCTTCGTGCCCGCGTGCCTGGCCATCTTCGGCCAGGCCGTCTTCTGGCCCCGGCGCCCCAGGCGTTCGTCGGCGCGCCGGCGGCCCGTCCGCACCCGGGTCCTCAACGTCATCACCCGCAAGAGGGGCGCCTTCGCGGTGGTCGTCACCGTCGGTGCGGGGCTGCTGCTGGCGGCCGCACCGGCGCGCAACCTGGACCTCGGCTTCGCCGTCATCGAGTCGTTGCCCGAGAGCCACGAGGCAAAGCGGGCCAGCGACGCCGCCGCCCGAGGTTTCCTCCCGGGTGTCCTGTCGCCAACCGTCCTGCTGCTGGAGGCACCCGGCATCACCGAGCGCCGGGCGGCGCTGGACCGCGTGCAGGAGCTGCTCGAGCGACGACCGGAGGTCGCCGGTGTGGCGGGGCCGCGCAACCAGCCCAGCCCCATCAACCTGGGAGCCGTCCTGTCCACTTCAGGCAACGCCGCTCGCTACGTCATCGTGTTCCGGGCCAACCCACTCGGCGCCACGGCGATCAACGCCCTCCACGAGCTGAGCCAGGAGATGCCCGCCCTCCTCGCCGCCGCCGGCATCCGGGGCGCGACAGCCAGCTTCGCCGGTGACACGGCGGTGGCCGAGGTGACGGTGACCCAGACGGAGGCCGACCTCGGGCTGATCGTCCTCGTGGCCACCGGCGTCGGCTTCGTGCTCCTGGTGTTGTTCCTGCGAGCGCTGGTCGCACCCCTGTACCTCATGGCCGCCAACGTCTTGGCGCTCGGAGCGTCCCTCGGTCTCACCACGCTCGCGTTCCAAGCCGTGGGGGGCCAGAGCGGCATCACCTTCTACGTGCCGTTCGCCACGGCCGTGCTCCTGGTCTCCCTCGGCTCCGACTACAACATCTTCGGCGTCGGCTCCATCTGGGCCCAGGCACGCGAGCGGCCGCTCCTCGAGGCCATCAGGGTCGCCGTCCCGAGATCGACACGAGCGATCAGCGCCGCCGGCGTCGCCCTGGCGCTGAGCTTCGCCCTCCTCGCCGTCGTGCCGCTGAGCCCTCTCCGTCAGTTCGCCTTCGCCATGTCCGTGGGCATCCTGATCGACGTGTTCGTGGTTCGCTCCTTCCTCGTCCCCAGTCTGGTCAGCCTCGTCGGAGAGGCGAGCGGTTGGCCGGGCGGCGCCCTCCGCCGTGACCCCCTCCGGACGCGGGCAACCAGCGAACCGGCTCGGCCCACCGAGTCGCCAAGTCTCACCGCCTCGAGGCGGGTGCCCTTGGCGGTCTGGGTAGGCGCCGGTGTTGCCATCGCCGACGCCGTCCGCAGGACGCGGCGACGCCGGCGGAGGCGGCAGCGTCGGCTCCGTCTCTGAGGGACCGCATCAACGGCCCTGGGCCCGGCGAAATCGCCGCGCTCACCTGCCGTGCCCCAGTTGGCTCTCTCGGGCCAGCCCGAGCCTGGTCAGCTCGGCGTTGGCCAGGAGCCGGAACCTCCCGGCCTCGAGATCCTCCCAAGGACGCGCCGACACGGCTCGCAGCTTCTCGTACGGAAGGTTCTGCACCGCTCGACGGGCCAAGAACTCCTCGAAGACAGGGTCGTCACCCGCCTTCCGCCATGCACGGCGCACGCTGCTCGCCTCCCTCGCCCGTGCCATGCGCACGGGTGCATAGGCGGCCACCACGGGCGAAACGGGGATGAGGGCGATCGAGACGCCCACCAGCACGCTCAACCGCCGGATGTTGTCCTGGCTCTTCGCCGCGCCGTCTTGGATGCGCTGGGCGGCGGCGCGCACCTCGTCGCCGAGGCGTTCCGAGCGTGGGCCGACGACGGGAACGCGGCCGACCAGCTGGAGGGCGGCGCCGGCCGAGTCGAGCGCCTCACCGGATTCGACCGCGGTCGAGCTCAAGCGGCCCAGCTGCCAGATCTGGACGCCGGCGACTACTCCGGTGGCCATCCATGCCGCCGACCAGAGGGCGACGACGGCCTTGAGCAGCCGCCCTCCGCCAACGGCGAATGGGTCGGGGACCATCGTGCTCATGCGCTCACGCCCCATCTTGTCCCCAAGTCGCCACGGCGGCGCCCCTTGTCGCGTAACGGCTTCGTCACGATGAGGCTCGGCGCCGTTTGCCGGGAACACCCACAGGGGACCGTGCCGAAGTCGACGAGAGGACAGGGATGGGATCGAAGAGGTGGTTCTCGCTGGCCGCTTGGCTGCCCCTCGTGCTCGCCGCCGGTGCCGCCTGCGGCGGCTCCGAGGGACGCGGCGCCACCCAGCCCGCGCCCGACGTCAGCTTCTTCACCGAGGGCGACTTCGAGGGGCTGCCTCGCTACCCCCGTAGCGAGACGCTCAGCGGCAGGACCGAGAAGGAGGGCTTCGTCACCCGCAGCTTCGCCGTGCGCAACGCCAGGCCTCGTCAGGTCCTCGAGTGGTATGCCGAGCAACTCGACAGATGGCCGATGATCGAGGCGATCCACAAGGTCGGCGCCACCGACTACCGGGCGGCGTGGCTCAAGGAGGGCCGTCGCCTGCAGGTCAGCGCCGGCCCTGCCCCCGGCACCGAGGGCGGCGACCCCGCTGTCCAGTACAGCCTGGTCCTCGGCCCGGCACCATGAGGCCCCCCGCGCAGCGGCTCATCCGTCGGCGGCCACCACGGCGATACGGTTGTCGGCGTCGCCGCCACGGAACTCGGCATTCGCCGCTACGTCGAAGCGGGCGTCGACGATGGCGCGCTCGACGTGCGCACCCGAGCGGATCACCGCCTGTTGGAGCACGACGGCGTGTTCCACCACGGCGCCGGGCTCCACCACGACCCCAGACGACAGGACCGAGTTCACGACTCGTCCTGCCACCACACAGCCCGGTGACACGAGGGAGTCGTCGACCTCGCCGGTCTGGGTGATGCGCGCCGGCGGCTCGTGCCCAGCGGTGGTGCGAATCGGCCAGCGCGGGTCCTGCAGGTCGACGCCGACTCCAGACACCAGGTCCTGGTGGGCCTCCCAGTAGGCCTCAGGGGTGCCGAGATCCCGCCAGTAGCCCTCGAAGCGGTACTCGAAGGCCCGTCCCCGCGAGACCAAACGGGGCACCAGCCCATCACCGAAGTCGGACAGCTCTTCGCCCTCCCGCACCAGCTCGCCGAGGGTCCCGAGGAGCGCCGACGGCCGGTAGGCGAAGACCTCCATGGTCACCACGTCGCTCTTCGGCTCCTCCGGTTTGTACCAGAAGTCCCGTACCCGGCCGTCCTCGCCAGCGGCGACGACGCCAAAGCGGCCGGCGTCCTCGTCGACCCTGGTGGTGGCCATGGTGACGTCGGCCCCCGCTTCCAGATGGGCCTCGACGAGGTCGCGGTAGTCGAAGGTGTAGACGGCGTCGGCGCTGAGCACGACCACCACGTCGGCTTCGAACTCGGCGATCAGCCGGTGGTGGCGCCACAGAGCGTCGGCGTTGCCCTGGGGGAAGCCCCCCTCCTCGCCGCCGGTGAAGGGGTGGAGGATGAGCAAGCCGCCCGTCGTTCGGTCCAGGTCCCAGGGCCGGCCGTTGGCCAAGTGATCCTCCAGTGCGTAGGGCTGGTACTGCTGGATGAGCCAGACGTCTTCGATCTCGCTGTTGGCGCAGTTGCTCAGGGGGAAGTCGACGAGGCGGTACACGCCCCCGAACCAGAGGTCCGGCTTGGCTCTTGCTCGGGTGAGAGCGCCCATACGGCTCCCCGCGCCCCCTGCCAGGACAAGGGCGAGCGTGCGGGTGCGGTTCATTCGTCCTCCTCGACTCGTTGGTAGACGTGCGGGCGCGTTCTATCACCCTCCGGCGGCTCGAGATGCCGCAGGAGCCGTCCACGCGGGATCCCGTTTGCACCTGGTACCGAGCTGTTACGCCGAGGTGACGGCGCTGTTACGACTGCCTGGTTCAATCGAGCACTGAAGCAGTGGTCGTCGCGCCGTGACGGGAGGTGGGGTCGCTGACGGCACTCGTCGAACGAGAGCGGTCGGTAAGTCGCCAGCACGAGGCGAGGACCGTGGCGAGCAACGAGATCGTCCGGGAGCACGAGGGCCTGGCCCGATGGGTCGTGGCTCGTTACGCCTCTGCCGGTGAGCCGGTCGATGACCTGATGCAGGTGGCTCTCATCGGCTTGCTCAAGGCGATCGACCGCTTCGACCCCTCCCACGGCGCCCGCTTCTCCACCTATGCGGTCGCCACCATGGATGGCGAGCTGAAGAGGTACTTCCGCGACAGGGCCTGGGCCCTCCGCACTCCACGGCGGCTGAAGGAGCTGTACCTGAGGGCCAAGGAGTCGGCGGATGCCCTCACGCACGAGCTCGGGCGTTGGCCGACCTGCGCCGAGATCGCCGACGACGCCGGCGCCTCGCAGAAGGAGGTTGGCCTGGCCCGCGACGCCGGGCGGAACCTTCGCCCCCGCTCCCTCGATGCAGTGGTCTCCCTCGACGGCGAGGAGCGTTCGACCGAGTGCGGCACCCTCGACGAGAACCAGTCCCGCGTCGATGACCGCGACGAGGTCGACCGCTTGCTGGCCCGCCTTCCGCCTCAATCGGAGCAGGTGGTGCGGCTCCGCTTCCTGGCCGAGTTGACCCAGGACGAGATCGCCGAGCGCGTCGGGCTGAGCCAGGTCCAGGTCTCGCGCATCCTGGCGCGAAGTCTGTCCCAACTCGGCGGCGTGACCCCCTCTCGAGACGTGCAGCGAGCACCACGGCGCCAACGTGTGGCGCCCGCCGATCAGACGAGTGGCCGGACGCCTGGCGAGGGTGTCCGGCCTCAGCGGCGGCCAGCCGAGGCGACCCGGACACCGAGGAGGGTCGGTCGTCCGACCAAACTAACGTTCCGGGGTGGGCACGGTGTCGTGAATGGGCCATCGGATCACCCTGTTCGGGGCGAGCCCGCAGAGCTCGCGGCGGTCGCCGGTGGCGACCAGAGGCGGGCGAGGTCCCGCCACCGGGGACGTGTCGGCACGAGGGAACAGCCAGCTGGACCAGGCGAGGGGAGTGCGATGAGCGAACGGCTGCTCCTCGTCGAGGACGACGACTCCCTGCGAGAGAGCGTCTCGCTGCTCTGCGAGCGGGCGGGTTGGAGCGTCGAGTGCGAGGCCGACGGCGAGAAGGCCATCGAGCGGTTCATGACTGGGCACTTCGACCTCGTACTGCTCGACCTCATGCTGCCGTCCGTCGACGGCTTCGAGGTGTGCCGCTCCATCCGGCGGGTCTCGGCCGTGCCGATCGTGATGCTCACCGCCCGGGCCGACACGTCAGACATCGTCGCCGGGCTCGAGCTCGGCGCCGACGACTACGTCACCAAGCCGTTCGAGGCTGCGGAGCTGGTGGCCCGGGTGCGGGCCGTGCTGCGCAGGCTGGCGCCGATGCCCGAGGAAGCCGTTCGGGTCGTGGCCGGCCTCGCCATCAACCCCGAAGCCTTCACCGTCCACAAGGCGGGGAGCGAGTTGCACCTGTCGGCCACCGAGTTCCGCCTGCTCCTCGAGCTGGTCCGAAACGCCGGGCTGGTCCTGACCCGTGACGTCCTGCTCGAACGCGTCTGGAACTATGATTACATGGGCGATTCTCGCCTCGTCGACATGGCGATCAAGCGGCTCCGCGACAAGGTCGAGGACGACCCTCAGCAGCCTCGGCGGATCCTCACTGTGCGAGGTGTCGGCTACCGCTTCGACCCTCGGGGAGGCTGAGCGTGCGTGATCGTTACCCGGTGGTGACGGTGCCGTTACCGTCGCTGGCAACAACGGTGCTCACGGGACGGGCCGGTCCTGCCGCAGAGCAGCCTGCGGCGGGTCGGTGCTTGGAGGAAGGGTGATGCGCATGGACCGTGGAATGCAGCAGCGACTGCGACGAGCGGAACAAAGGGAACTGGCACGAGCGGACGCCAGGACGACGGTCGATTCGGCTGGCCGGGCAAGCCCTGTCCTCGTCTCGGCCTCCCGCTACCAGGATGCGCAACGTACCGTCGACCTCCTGGCCGACAAGGGGTTCGCCGTGCAGCGGCTGTCCATCGTCGCCGAGGGCCTGCGCTTCGTGGAGAACGTCACGGGCAGGGCGACCTACTGGACGGCGGCCTGGCAAGGGGTCCTCTCCGGCGGGTTCATCGGCGCCATTCTCGGAATCTTCTTCGGTGCCTTCAGCTGGGTCGATCCTCTCGTCTCCAGCTTGGCTCTGGCCGCCTACGGCTTGCTCCTGGGGGGCGTCGCCGGCGCCGTCGTCGGCCTCATCGCCCACTCGTTGACCGGCGGCTCACGCGACTTCTCCTCGACGGGCCGGATGGAGGCCAGCCGCTACGACGTGACCTGCGACGCCGAGGTGATCGACGAGGCGCGATCGCTCCTGGCCGAGGAGCGTGCACGGCACGCCTGAGTGGATGGCTGAATCGACGGGCCGCG
>JALYHF010000349.1 GCA_030776745.1 Actinomycetota bacterium
GGGCTCGCCGGCACCCTGCCGCCGATCGAGATGGCGCTCACGTCCGTGGAGCCGAGCACCGGCTTCGTCAAGGCCATGGTGGGCGGGCGCGACTTCTACGCCCCGGACGGCCAGGTCAACCTGGCGCTCGGCGCCTGCGAGCTCCCACCCGAGAAGCTCAAGAGCAAGGTGGACGTTCCCGCCACGTGCTGGGATCCCGAGAAGGCGGGGGAGGTGACGGTGGAGGGCGGCGGCACCGGGCGCCAGCCCGGGTCCTCGTGGAAGCCGTTCGTGCTGGCCGCGGCGCTGGCCAAGGGGATCCCGGACACCAAGGTGTACTCGGCGCCGGGGTCCTACCGGATCCCCGGGTGCCGCGGTGCCAAGGGCTGCGTGATCCAGAACTACGAGGGCTCGGCCGGGGGTCGGGCCACCCTGCGCCGGGGCACCGTGAAGTCCTTCAACACCGTCTACGCCCAGGTCATCCTCGACGTGGGCGTCCCCGAGGTGGGGGAGATGGCCAAGAAGCTGGGCATCACCTCGGCGTGGATCGCCAACCCGGAGGTCCAGGGCCCGAGCTACGCCCTCGGCACCCAGGAGGTCTCGCCCCTCGACATGGCCTCGGCCTACGGGGTGTTCGCCACCAACGGGCTGCGCGCCCCCCCCACACCGGTCGTCTGGGTGAAGGACTTCCGGGGCAAGCTGCTCCAGGACAACACCAAGGCCAAGCCCAAGAGGGTCCTGCAGGAGTCGGTCGCCTCCAACGTCACCGACGTTCTCAAGGGGGTCATCACCGAGGGCACGGGCACCCGCGCCAACATCGGCCGCCCGGCCGCCGGAAAGACGGGCACGGCTCAGGAGTGGCGTGACGCCTGGTTCATCGGGTACACGCCGCAACTGTCCACGTCGGTGTGGATCGGCAACAAGCAGCGGCCGACGCCGCTCTTCAACGTGAAGGGTGTGGACCGGGTCTTCGGCGGGTCCATCCCGGCGGAGACGTGGAAGGCGTTCATGACCGAAGCCCTCAAGGACGTGCCCCCGGTGGACTTCGACGTTCCCATGGCAGCAGTGCCGGTCCTGCCACCACCCACCACCACGCCGAGCGTCACCACCGCTCCCACGAACACCACCGTCTACAACCCGTACGCCGGCTACCGGCCGGACGATACGACGTCCACCACGTACCCGCTCTCCCCCGACACCACCTTCCCGCCCGACACCACCACGACCACGGCCCCGTTCTCGAGCACCCCCAGCACCTCGCAACCCTCGGGCGGCCTGCTCTTCCGACGACCTCGCTGACCGGCCGCACCGAGGGGGCGCGGGTAGGGTGCGAGACCACCAGCCGGGCTCCCGCGGCCTGGTGCCGACTGCTCCTGGGGGTGTCGAACCTGCTCGAGGACGTGCCGAGATGATCTACCTGATCGTGATCCTGTGCATGGTGGTCGGCTTCGCCATCGTCCTCGGCATCCTGTGGCAGACGGGCCTGTTGGAGGGCCCGGCGCGAGAGGCGCCCCGGGTGCCCAACATGCGGGAGCTGCCGCAGGGCTGCCTTCTCGCCCTGATCGTCAGCGGCTTCGTGTGGTTCACGCTGTGGGGAGTCGTCCTCATCCTCGCCCTGCGGTTCCTGCGCTCACCCCTCGACTAGCTGGACCGGTCAGCCGGCGGTCCCCAGCCAACCCGGCGCCCGGTCCAGAAGGTGGCGGCTCACGGCCAGGCACCGGTCGAACGTCTCGCACAGCAGTTCCTCGCCGGTGAGGATCCGCGCCAGGGAGACCGGCTGGCGGGCGATGATCGTCAGGCTGCGCTCGGGAGCGTCGGTAGCCGAGGGGAACGAGTCGATGGCCGACACCTCGAGGGGCAGGTCCATGCCCGCCGTGGCGGCCAGGTCGAGGTGCAGCTGCAGCAGGTCGGGGCCGTGGGGCAGGGGGGGGAGCGCCCAGGTGAAGGTGATGGGGAAGTGGAACTGCTCCGGCGGCTCGGCCTCCTCCGGGAGGTCGACCACCACGTCCTCGAACGACAGGAGCACTCGTGGGTCGACCTCGAGCGCCAGGTGGAGGTCCAGCGGACCGCCACAGCCCTCCTCCGGGTGGAGGTCCACCTCCCAGGCCTGGCGCAACGAGTACGTCTCGACGAAATGGCGCTCGTCGTGGACGTGGAAGCCGTGATCCACGGCATGGCCCTTGAGGTCGGCGACGAATCCGGCCACGTCGATCACTGCCACGGGCCGAGCCTAGGTGTCCCACGCTGCACCAGGGAGCGGTCCGGGAACGCCGGCTCGTGCGGACGCCGGGAGAAATTCGGTTGACGGACGCCCGCTCCCCGTGCTGCGATGGCTCTCGGGGAGGGTCCCCTGGCAGCGGCACAGGAGCGCGCGTGGCGAGCACCAGACGGAGCACCGGGAAGCCGATGGGCGGCACGGGCACGGACGCGTCGCGCCATCTCGTGGCCGCCCTGCCGCCCGTTCACCGCTTCCACCCCGGTCTTGCCCAGCGCTCCACGCAGACCGGCGGCTGGGGCGAGATCGGCGCCATGCGGTCGAAGGGCCTGGTGGGAGGCGGATCGGGGTAGATCCCGGTTCTGCTCTCACGAAGGGCCCCGAGGCCGCCGGGATCTCCCGGCGGCCTTTGTGCGTCAAGGGAGCAGGCCGGGGCAGGAGCGTCGGCAGGCACGACGGAGGAGAGGAGGCGGGGATGCTCGCCGGAGAGTTCGCAGGACGACGGAGCGAGGAAGGGCCGGTGGCGGTCGACTGGGCCCGCGCCCGTTGCCGCGACGGCGCCTCCTCCATGGTCTCGCTGTTCTTCTCGGAGCAGCTGGACGACATCGCCCGGGCCAAGGCCATCTGCGCCACCTGCCCCCTCCAGGAGCCATGCCTGGCGGTGGCAACGGCACGCCGGGAGCCTTGGGGCGTGTGGGGCGGGCAGCTGTTCGCCAACGGCAAGGTCCTCGCCATCAAGCGCAACCGGGGGCGGCCGCCAAAGAACCCGGCGCTGCAGCGCTCGGCATGACGCTCGGCCGCCGGCCGTAGAGTGGGGCCGTGGCCCCGTCCCGCGCCGATGCACCGCCGGTGCTCGTGTCCGCCTGTCTGCTCGGTGTGCGGTGCAACCACCTCGGTGCCTCCAGCCCGTCGCCCGCCGTGGTCGCGCTCTCCGGGGAGCACCGGTTGGTCCCGATCTGCCCCGAGGTGGCGGGCGGCCTTTCGACGCCACGACCGGCGGCCGAGCTGCGGGCGGACGGCCGGGTGGTGACGGCGGCCGGAGATGACGTCAGCGACGCCTACCGTCGGGGGGCGCAGGCCGCCGTCGACCTTGCCCAGGCTCTGGGCGCGGAATCGGCCATCCTCAAGGCCCGCTCGCCCTCCTGCGCGTGCCACGAGGTCTACGACGGCACCTTCACCCGGACGCGGGTACGGGGCGAGGGGGTCACGGCCAAGGCGCTGCGCGTCGCTGGCTTGTCCCTGCGCTCCGAGGAGGACGTCTCGGGCGGAGGTTGAAAGGGGTCCGCGCCGCGTTCCTACTACGGTCGAGCGCCGCGACCGGGCGCTTAGCTCAGACTGGTCAGAGCACCTCCCTTACAAGGAGGGGGTCGGGGGTTCGAGTCCCTCAGCGCCCACCACAAAATAGCAGGTCCAGGGCTTTTCCCTCGCCGGCTACCGGGCTCCCCAGCCGATTTGCTACTCCCTGCTACTCCGAGCGGAGTAGCATCCCGGGCTGTGCGAGGTCACTTGCGCCGTCGTGCCGACGCCTGGGAGCTGCGGGCCTACCTTGGACGCGACCCGGTGACCGGCCGCAAGCGCTACGCGACAAGGACCATCCACGGCGTCGGCAAGAGACAAGCGGAGCGGGAGCTGGCGGCCTTCGTCGTGGCGGCGGGCGTCCGCCAAGCGACGGCCGCCACGTTCGGAGAGCTGCTGGAGCGGTGGATTGCCACGAACTCGCCGGGCTGGTCGCCCAAGACCCTGATGGAGACGCGCCGGTTCATCCGCTGCTATCTCGGCGTGGAGCTCACCGACGGCGCTCCCGCGATGACGTCCTTTCGGCTCGACAAGCTCGGCACCGCTCAGATCGACACCTTCTACGCGCTGCTGCGGAGCCGAGGCGGGAGGAAGGGGCCCGACGGCGTCCGCAAGCCCCTCTCGCCCGGAACGGTCCGGCGGATCCACGCCGTTGTTCGCTCGGCGCTCGGGCAGGCGGTGGACTGGGGGTGGCTGCCGGCCAACCCGGCGGCGAGGGCGAAGCCGGGCAAGGTGCCCAGGGCAAGGATCATCCCGCCGGCCCCCGACGACGTCGTCGCCCTCTTCGAGGCTGCCGAGGCAGAAGATCCGGAATTGGCGCTGTTCTTGGTGCTCGCAGCCGATACCGGAGCCCGGCGGGGTGAGCTCTCGGCCCTGAGGCGCACCGACTTTCATCCTGACGGCACCGTGACCATCGCCCGGGCGATCGTGCTCGGTGCCGACGGTCCGGTTGAGAAGGACCCCAAGAACCCGGACTCCGTCCGAACGATTGCCCTCTCCGCCCGCACGGCCGAGTGGTTGGCCGCCCACTGGCGTCGCTGCGAGGAGCGGGTTCTTTCGTGCGGGACCTCGCTGGCCACCGATGCGTTCGTCTTCGCCGCGCTGCCCGACGGCTCCCGTCCGTGGCGACCGGACACCTGGACGCACCGCTTCGTTCGCCTGCGATCCAAGCTGGGCCTCGATCATGTGCGCCTGCACGACCTCCGCCACTTCGTCGTGACCACGCTGCTGGCCGCTGGGGTCCCCGTCTCGCAGGTCGCCGGCAGAGTGGGCCATGGTGGGGGAGGGGCCACCACCCTCAAGGTCTACGGTCACTTCCTGAAGGCTCAGGACAGGGCGGCGGCGGAGCTACTCGCAGATCTCACGAAGCGAGAGGCGACGTCCGCGGCTCCCGGCGTGGACGGTGGGCGGGTGGGTGCTAAGGCGGCGGAGTAGAGAGCTACGGCGCGTTCGGGCTGCCGACGCCTACTGGGCGGAGCGGACGACGTCGGGATCGAAGCCGGCGAGGGTTTGGTCGAGGATCAAGTCGATGGCTCGTCGAGGGATCACCCTCCGCCGACCGAGCCGCAGGCACGGCAGCTCCTTGCGCTCGACAAGCTCGTAGACGAGGTCGTCGGACACACCGAGCACGGTCGCCGCCTCCGAGATGGAGTAGGTAAGCGTATCCGGCATCGGTGCTCGTTCGTGGCTCGATCTGCCGCTGTTATCACTCCCTTCCAGTTCGTTCGTTGAGCTCGTTCCACCGCCCATTGTTCCTCTGGATCCGTGCGCCCGCCGACCCTCCGGTGCTTTACCGACGGCGATTTTGCGGCGTTCCTGCTCCATGAGGTCCTCCTGCCGGGCCGCCTTCGCGGCCGCCTGGCTGCCCGCCACCTCGTCCATTCCTTGTGGAGCCTTGTCCGATCGTTGCCACCGGGGCCTCCTGCGCGCGGTTGTCGAGGGCAGGGATCGCGCTGAGCGTCCCGCTGGCATTCCCGCTGGCGTCCCGGTAGGTGGACGTCCCACCGGGACGTGTCCGCCGTGGCCGTCCCAGTGTCCCGCTGGCGTCCCGGTGCGAGGAAACCTCACCGGGACGGGACCGCCGTGGCCGTCTCGCTTGCGTCCTGGTGTCCCGCCGCCATCCGGTGCGTCCCGATGGGAGGAAATCTCCCCGGCAGGTCCGGCGAGCCGGCTTCCCCCTCGACCACCCTTGCCTCAACTACTGCTGGGCCCGTGCTGCGGCCCAGCGGCACGCTTCTGCTCAGGCGCCTCCCGTGGCTCTCGAAGCAGTCGGCCCGGTGTGAGGGCGCCGCCCCTTGGGCCTCAAGTCCCACTACTCCACGGGACACTCACGGCGATCGCCCTCGTTGACCTCTCCCGCTTGCTCGGGCTCGGCGCCGGCACGGGCCGCAACAGCCCCGCATGCCGCACCATCGACCGGCTTGTCAGCTTCCGCTTGGCCAGCCTCGCGGGGGCCTGGCGACCTCGACGCATACCTGGCCGTCCCGCCCCTCTCTCCAGGTCAGCTGGACGGGCTGCCCGCGGGGACGCGCCGCCACCACGACCAGCTGCTGGCCCGCCACGTCGACGAGCTGGCCGTGGCGGCGGTGCGGAGTGTCACCGTGGAGCCGAGCCCCGCCACTCACGCCCGCAGCCCCTCGACCGGCTCCAGCAGCGCAGCACCTCGATGGGCCGTCAACACCCATCCCGGTACCGCCAACCATCCGTCCCGGCCCCGTCCCTCCAACCCGCCGACAGCACTCCACGACGCCTCGAACCACCCCATCCCCCCGGACACACTTGGCAGGTTCCCCTCCGGGGCACCTGCGGGCCCGTCCCGGCGCGCCGCCGGACCTCCGTCTTGCAGCCGCCCGCCT
>JALYHF010000350.1 GCA_030776745.1 Actinomycetota bacterium
CCCCGCCGAGGTCGGTGGCGCCCCTCCTCCGGTTGGGACGACCCCCACCGGCCCGCCCGGCGGGTCGTCGTCGGGCTCGCCGGCCAGACGCCCCTTGATCACCTTGAGGGGAAGGAAGTGCTCTCGCTGCTGCCGCAGGATCCAGCGGAGTCGCTCGACGTCGGGCTCGTAGAACTTGCGATAGCCGGACGCCGTCCTCTCGGGGTCGAGCAGGCCCTGGCTCTCGAGGAAGCGGATCTTGGAGATCGTGATGTCGGGGAACTCGTCCTTCAGCAGGGAGAGCACCTCCCCGATCGAAAGGTAGGCCCTCTCGGCCACGGCCTCAGGCCTCGCCGGCGGCCAGGAAGACCAACTTGAACTTGCCGATCTGCACTTCGTCCCCGTTGGCCAACTGCGACTCGTCCAGGCGTTCGCGGTTCAGGTACGTCCCGTTGAGCGACCCGACGTCTCGCACCACGTAGCTGCGGCCCTGGCGCACGAACTCGGCGTGGCGGCGGGACACGGTGATGTCGTCCAGGAAGATCTCGCTGTCGGGGTGGCGCCCGGCCCGGGTCACGTCGCCCTCCAGGACGAACTTCGACCCGGCGTTGGGGCCACGCTTGACGACGAGCATCCCGGTCCCCTCGGGGAGCTCGTCGAGGTTGACGCTCAGCTCGTCTTCGGTCTCGCCGGTGGCGTCGGCGGGACGAAACGTGATGGTGGTGTCCTCGCCCGAGTGGTTCAGCACGGCACCGCAGGAGGAGCAGAAGTTGGCCGAGTCCGGGTTCCGATGCCCGCACTGGTTGCAGAACACGGCGCCCACGCTAGTGGCGCTTGGTCCCGCTCAGGACGATATGAGCCGGCGGTAGGCCTCGGCGTCCAGGAGGGCGTCGACGGCCGCCGGGTCCGAGGGCGCCACGACGCAGATCCACCCCTCACCGTAGGGGTCCTCGTTCACCCGTTGCGGGGCGTCGGCCAACTGGGCGTTGACCTCCACCACCTCGCCGGAGACGGGCGCATAGACGTCCGACACCGACTTGGTGGACTCGACCTCGCTGAACGAGGCCCCGGCCTCAACGGGCGCGCCCGGCTCTGGCAGCTTCACGAACACGATGTCGCCCAGGGCGTCTTGGGCGTAGTCCGTGATCCCGATCCGGACGCCGCCGCCCTCCACCCGGGCCCATTCGTGGTCGGTGGTGTAGTGGAGCTCCTCGGGGACGTTCACCGTCGGTGCCTCACCGCAGCATCTCGCGGATGCGGGCAGCATGGTCATCGGCCCGGGCGGCGGCGTCCTCGTCACTGGCGCCCTCGGCCCAGACATGGGTGAGCGGCTCGTCCGGATCGGGAAGCACCAGCGCCCAGCCCTCCTGGTCGACCACCTTCACCCCGTCGACCAGGACCAGCTCGCGATCCTTCAGGCTCTCGACCACCGTACGCATCAGCATGCCCTTCTGCTCCCAGGGCGTGACGACCCCCTGGTGGGCGATGTGGGCCCTCGGCGCCTGGCTGACGATCTTCGACAGCGTGAGCCCCGTAGCCGAGAGCATGGCCAGCACGTTGGTGAACGCGGCGACGGCGTCGTAGCCCGGCAGGAAGGAGGGGAAGATGTAGCCGCCGTCCTGGCTGGCCCCCAGGCGCACGCCCGGGGTGGCGGCCACCTCCATGAGGTGGGTGCCCGAGACCTTGGTCCACGCCACGTCCACGCCGGCCCGCCGGCAGATCCCCTCTGCGGTCCGGCTGACCGAGACCGGAAGGGCCACGCGCCCTCTGCTGGCGTCGCGCCCGATGCCGTCCGTCGGCCACGGCTCGGTCTCGCACACCAGGGTGAGCAGGGCGAACAGCGCCGCTTCGTCGCTCAGCACCTGGGCCGTCTCGTCGACGAGCGTGAGTCGCTCCCCGTCGGGATCGAGAACGGCTCCGAGGTGGGCGCCCGACGCCCGGACCAGCTCGCCCACGCGGGCGGCGTGCTCCCAGCGGTCGAAGGCCGCCGCGCCCGCCGTGGACGCGTACGGGTTGACGGCGAGCACCTCGGCCCCCAGCTTGGCCAGCACGTTCGGCATCACGAAGCTGGCCGACCCGAAGGCGTAGTCCAGCACCACCTTGAAGCCCACCGCTCTGATGGCATCGGTGTCGACGGTGGACATCAACGTCTCGGTGTAGTGCTCGAGGGCACGGGGCGGGAAGCCGATGTCGCCCATCTCGGCGGCCATGGCCCGACGGAAGTCCTCCCGGTGGTAGAGGCGTTCGATCTTCTGCTGCGTCGCCTCGGACACGTCCAGCCCGTCCGTGTCGAGGAAGCGGATGACCACGGACTGGGGGTCGTCGGGGGCCAGGCGTACCGTGACGCCGGCCTCGCTGCGGATGGACCGCACCTGGAAGCGGGTCACCGGAACCGTGGCCACCTCCAGGTCCTCCACGTTCACCCCGGCCGCGGTGAGGCCCACCATGACGGCGCGCTTGATGGCCCTCGCCGCCCGGCTCGAGTCCCGTGAGGTGGTGACCGTCGCCCCCTTCTTCAAGGTGGTGGCGTAGGCCATGGCCACCCGCACGGCCAGCTCCGGGGTGATGTCCACGTTGGCCAGCCCGGCCACGCCGAGGCGGCTGAAGAGGTGGCGGGCGCCTCGGGACTCCCAGATGAGCGAGGTGTTGACGATGGCACCGGGCTCCACCGTCTTGAACGGGTAGACCTTGACCGAGGGGTTGATGACGGCGTCCTCGCCCACGAAGCACTCGTCGCCCAGGACGACGCCCTCCTCGCAGCGCACGCCCCGGCGCAGGTCACCGGAGCGGCCCACGATGCAGCCCCGCAGGTGGACCGACGGCCCGAGGTAGGCGTTGTCGTGCACGACCGCCCGCTGGAGGTAGGCGTCCCGACCCACCCGCACGTTGGAGCCGAGCACCGAGTACTCCGACAGGTGCGCCCCCGCCTCGACGCGGCAGTAGTCGCCCAAGATGGCGGGGCCGTCCACCCTGGCGTCGGGGTCGACCTCGGCGCCGTCGCCCAGCCAGACGTTCTCGGCCAGGCGAAACCCGGGGACGTCGACGTCCACCTTGCCGTCGAGCACGTCCTGGTGGGCCCTGACGTAGGCCTCCAGCGTCCCCACGTCCTCCCAGTAGCCGTCAGCGACGTATCCCGACAGCGGCCTTCCCGCCTCGAGGAGCGCCGGGAAGACGTCACCGGAGAAGTCCACCTGCCCCTCGGGGATGTAGTCGAAGATCTCGGGCTCGAGCACGTAGATGCCGGTGTTGACCGTGTCGCTGAACACCTGTCCCCACGTGGGCTTCTCGAGGAAGCGCTCGATGGAGCCGTCCCCTCGGGTGATGACGATGCCGAAGTCCAGCGGGTTGTCCATGGACTTGAGCGCGAGGGTGGCGACGGCGCCGACCTCGTCGTGGCGGGCGACGACGGCCGACAGGTCGATGTCGGTCAGCACGTCCCCCGAGATCACGAGGAAGCGCTCCTGGAGCTGGTCTCGGGCGTTGCGAACCGACCCGGCGGTGCCGAGCGGCGTCTCCTCGGTGGCGTACGCCATCCGCACCCCGAACTCCGAACCGTCCCCGAAGTAGGTGCGGATGGCCTGGGGCATGAAGGCCACGGTCACGACGATCTCTTCGAAGCCGTGCTCCCGCAACAGCCTCACCACGTGCTCCATCATCGGCCGGTTGGCCAGGGGCAACATCGGCTTGGGCTGGCGCGAGGTGAGCGGCCGGAGGCGGGTGCCCTCGCCGCCGGCCATGATGACTGCCTTCACGGGCTCTGTCCTCGAACGTCCTAGGGGGCAGTGGACGGGGGTGGCCCACCCGGGCCGGAGCCTACCCGGCCGGACAGGGCATCCCTCGCCAGGGGCACGTAGGCCACCACCGCGTACCAGCTGAGGATCAGGCCCGGTACGGCGCAGACCCAGGCCAGGACCCGGGCCGTGGCGTGCCACCCGACCGACGGGTCGCTGGCGAGGAACAGGGGAAAGGCCACCATCATGGCGAAGGTGCCGGCCTTTCCGTACCAGGTGACGTCGATGCGGCGGGCCCCGAGGGCGGCCAGGGCCAGCGTGGCCCCGGCCACGAGCAGCTCGCGGGCGACGGCGAGACCCCCGACCCATGCCGGGACCGTCCCGTGGACGAGGATGGCGACCATGCCGACGATCAGCAGGATCCGATCGGCGACCGGGTCGAGGACCTTGCCCAGGTTGGAGACCTGGTCGAAGTGGCGGGCGATGTAGCCGTCCACCCAGTCGGTGAGCCCGAGGACGGCGAGGAGCACGGCGGCGGCGTGAGGGTCGTCCTTCCCGAAGAGGAGCCACAAGAAGACCGGGACGCAGAGCAGCCGCCCGACCGACAGGGCGTTGGGGATGGTGAGGACGCGGTCCTCACCCGTGGCGGCCATGGCCCGAGTGTAGGTTCCGGCGTCGTTCCTCACCCGAGCGAGCGGTGGGCCGGGCGAGGCGTCGCCCCGCCTGGGCATCACAACCCGCCTCGCTGGGTACAGAGCGCGCGCATGAGGATCAGCACGCGCCTTCACGGCGGCCCCGCCAGCGCGCGCGACGCACGTCGCTTCGTCAACGGCGCCTTGGCGCAGGGGACGTTCGAGCACGTGGACGACGTCGTCGTGCTCCTCACCAGCGAGGTGGTCACCAACGCCATCCTCCACGCCCGCAGCGAGATCCACCTGGCCTTGGAGCTCGTCCCCGGAAAGATCCGCATCGAGGTCTCCGACGCCAGCCGGCAACCGCCCGTCCGCCGACGAGCCGCCGAGGACGCCACGTCCGGTCGCGGCCTCGAGCTGGTGGAGGCCCTCGCCTCCGACTGGGGCACGGAGCTCGTCCCCGGAGACGGCAAGCGCGTGTGGTTCGAGGTCGCCGCTTGAGCGATCGGGGCTGACGGCGAGGCGGGCGCAAGCGTGGCCCGGGCGACGACGTGGCGCGATCGGTAGGGTGCGGGCCGAGGGAGTGTCCGGGAGGATTTCGGATGACGACGAGCAGGACGAGCAGCCTTGACTTCGAGCGCGAGCAGCGGCGGCGGAAGGACGTCGAAGACCGCGACGCTCGCCGCACCCGCCTGACCGTCCTGGCCATCGCCATCCCCCTCGGCGTCATCGCCCTCGCGCTGGTGGCCGGCGCCTTCAACGAACGCGAACAGGACAAGATGGACTTCCAGTTGCGGGCGGCGCAGGCGGTCATGAACGAACGAGGCGACGCCACCCCGGCCAGCAGGGCCCGGGCGCTCAAGTCCCTCTTCGGCGACGGCCTTCCGGACGACTTCGCCGACCACTTCGATCCGGAGACCTACGGCAACGCCGATGTCGAGGCGCAGGTCGTGCGTTCCAAGAAGGACCTGATGCAGCTCCTGGCCGACCACCCCCGGGAACGGGCCCAGATCATCGACACCTGGAAGCAGGTCTTTCCGGGGGACAAGTGGGTCGACGACCTGAGGTGACCGCGGCTCCGGGGCCCCGGGGGTAGCGTCGACCGGGTGCACCACGGGGAGCCCCCGGTGTGGCACCGTGAACCGATGGACCGCGAACAGGGCGACGAGGGTGCCCTGGTCAACGGCGCCGTCACCCGAGAGGTGGGTGAGGGCGAGGAGCTGGCTCCCGAGCCCGGGACGGTAGGCGAGCTCGTCCACTTCAACGGCTCGGCCACGCGCATCGACGGCGGCGGTCGCTGCGTGCTCATCCAGGTCATGGGCTTCCACGGCGAGCCGGCGGTCGTGGTCCGGCTCCACGAGGGGCGAAGCTGGCACCGGGCCGTGCCGGGCGCGGGCGGTTCCGGCACCTACGAGCTCCGGCTCTCGGAGGCCGTCGTCACCGCCCACGACGCCACCTTTGCCGCCGTGCGGGGGACGGGGGGAGGCTGCGTGCTGGCCGTGCTGCAGGGACGGGTCGAGGTGAGCAGCTCGTCCGCCCTCGACGGGGTGGCCGTCGGGGCGCTCGAGGCGGTCGCCCTGTCCGCCCACGGGCAGGTCGGCCGGGTCCGGGCCCTCACCCCGGCCGAGATCGCCGCCGACGCCTGGTTGGAGGTCAACCGTCTCTTCGACGGCGACGCCGGGTCCGGGCCCGTTCATCCCCCGGCGCCCGGTCCCGAGCGCCGGCCGGCGAGGTCACCGAGGACCAGGCCGGCCGTCCGTCATGGCCCGCCTTCGGGCACCAGGCCGTCGTCCGCCTCCACCAGGAGGGAGCGTGAGCGGCCCACGCCAGCGGCCGCCTCAGCGGGCGAGCCGACGGCGGAGACCGTGTCACCGGGTTTCCGGGCCGGCCCCGAGACTCCCACGTCGCTGGCCGTGGCCGAGCC
>JALYHF010000351.1 GCA_030776745.1 Actinomycetota bacterium
ACGCGGGGGTGTACGTGGCGCGCAACAACGGCGACGGCACCTTCCAGCCCCCGCAGCGGGTAGTCGACAACTTCGGCTACGACGCGGGCGGCTGGCGCGTCGAGCGCCACCCGCGCTTCCTTGTCGGCAGCGGATCCACCGGAATCTAAGGGACGCGCGGCGAATTACTTGTCCCAGTAGCTATGCTGCCGAGTGGCGGTAGTTCGTGACCGTCGGCGTCCCACTCGCCGGCTGGGATAACTATTAGCGCTCACGTCCCTAAACCAAGCGGGATGTCCCTGCGGGACATAGAAGGCAATGAAAATGCGTGGCACACCTGAGACGTGGCTGGTGGAGCCAAGGTCGGCTGCGAATGGTGCCGATCCGAGCCCGTAAACCAAGCTGACCCGGGTGCGCCCAGGAGAGATGAGTGTTGCCGCCCCGTCTGGGGACGAGCACGGGTAGGAAAGTTGTCCGCTGTCCCGCACCCCCACCGGCCGTCGGTCGCTCCGCGTGGTGAACAGGGGAGGGGGAGATGCAGGTCGTCCATGAGCGCTGCTGCGGGCTGGATGTCCATAAGAAGACGGTGGTGGCCTGCGTGCTGCTCACCGCGCCGACCGGCGAGGTGACGAAGGCGGTCCGCACGTACGCGACGATGACCGCCGATCTGCTGGCCCTGGGCGACTGGCTCAGTAGCCTGGGCGTGACCCAGGTCGCCATCGAGAGCACCGGGATCTACTGGCGCCCGGTCTTCAATCTGCTGGAGGAGGGGCGCACCGTGACGCTGGTCAACGCGCAGCACCTCAAGCGCGTGCCGGGCCGCAAGACGGCCGTGCGCGACAGCGAGTGGCTGGCCGACCTGCTGCGCCACGGCCTGCTGCGCCCCAGCTTCATCCCGCCCGCGCCGGTGCGGCAGCTGCGCGACCTGACCCGCTACCGCGCCACGCTCATCCAGGAGCGCGCCGCCGAGGCCAACCGGCTGCAGAAGGTGCTGGAGACGGCCAACATCAAGCTGGCGATGGTGGCGACCGACGTCCTGGGCGTCAGCGGGCGGCAGATGCTGGAGGCGCTGCTGGGCGGGGCGCAGGACCCGGCGGCGCTGGCCGAGCTGGCCAAGGGGCGCCTGCGCGCCAAGCTGCCGGAGCTGCGACGCGCGCTCGACGGGCGGGTCCAGCCCCACCACCTGGTCCTGATCGAGCGCATCCTGGCCCATATCGACTTCCTGGAAGCGTCGCTGGCGCAGCTCCAGGCGGCCATCGAGCCGCACCTGGCGGCCTTCGCGGAGGCGGTCGAGCTGCTGGACACCATCCCGGGCGTGGATGCGGAGGCGGCCGCGGTGATCGTGGCCGAGATCGGGACGGACATGAGCCGCTTCGCCTCGGCCAAGCACCTGGCCTCCTGGGCGGGCCTGTGCCCGGGCAACAAGCAGAGCGGCGGGAAACGGCTCAACGAGAAGGCGACCAAAGGCGACCGCTGGCTGCGGGGCGTCCTGGGGGAGGTCGCCTGGGCCATCAGCCACACCAAGGGGAACTACCTAGCCGCGCAGTACCATCGCCTGGCCCGGCGCCGCGGGAAGTACAAGGCGATCGTGGCGATCGCCCACAGCGTGCTGGTCATCGCCTACCACATCTTGCGCAACCGGCAGCCGTATACCGACCTGGGCGCTGACTACTTCGAGCGGCTGGAGGCTGAGCGGGTCGAGCGCTACCACGTCAAGAAGCTCCGGCAACTCGGCTATGAGGTCACCCTGACCCCGAGCCAGGCAGCCTGACCGTCGACCGGGGGATTTTCGTAGGAATGCCCAGGTGAGAACTACATGCCCCATGCGGTAGTCCATGTGGGTTTCATCTGAGCTTGAGTTTAGTATCTGATACTGTTGCCGAATCCCGCCGTGGCGTCCCACGTGCGTTCGCTGACCTCCCGGCTCGGGTTGCCAGCCAGTACGGACGCCCGCACTGCCGCGCCCTGGGTTACCATAAAAGATTCGGCAACAGTATCCATTAGTCCCCAGAGACGCGCGTCCTGGGCGGACGTTCCCCGGCCCGGATCAGCTCGGCTAGCGCCGCGCCGGGGTCGCGGGCCAAGGTCCAGACCCCCCCGTGCTCGAGCCAGTCGGCAACCAGATGCGGGTTCTCCCGCGCCAGGTCCCGCGCCACCCGCCAGTTGACCCTGCGACTCATCAGGGCGTTGGCGAGTTCCTCGATGAAGCCCCGGTCCGGGGACTTGCCCGGTGAACCGGCATCCCCCAGCTCCCCTTCCGGTGCTGCCGGTTCTGGCGCGAGCGCAGCGGGAGCGCCCTCGACCGCGCTCGGCGCCTGCGATTCGCGCAAGCCGAGGGAGTTCTCCAGAACAG
>JALYHF010000352.1 GCA_030776745.1 Actinomycetota bacterium
GGGCGCTGAGGGACTCGAACCCCCGACCCCCTCCTTGTAAGAGCGATCCGGTCCTCCGCCTGAGCCGGGCCGAACCCGCTCCAGTCCTGGTCAGAGGCCCTTCGCTCCGCTGCAATCCGCTGCTACCGGCCCTGTCCGGCCGAATGGAGTAGCAAGCGGAGTAGCAAGACCCGGGCATCAGGGTCCCACCTCCGCAGCTCGCCGCTCACCACGTGGGTGGCCGACGAGCCAGGACGTGAGCCGGGTTCGGTGCCCTGCCTGACGTCGTTCGAGCGAGCCGGAGCGCCGGGGACGATGGGTTAGGCGAAGCGGATGGGTGCGCTTCGCACCCTCTGTCCGGTCGTCAGACTGAGCACTGACGGAGAACGAAGCCTGTCCCCCTCCCGCCCTCGCCCGGGCCAAGAGACGCCCCTTGCGCTGGCCCAACGCTCCCCAAGCCGAGCGAGCCCGCGGCGCGGCTGAAGTGGAGGCCTTCGCGTCGCAGCATCGAAAATCTGGTCGCCGCACCAGTGCATCCCCAAGCTCTGCTGGGTGGAGTGTTACCTCGCGCCGCAGTGGCGATGCGAGCGGGTGAGCTCGCCAAGCCGCTCCCCCCTGAGTCTCTCGATACTGGCCGCCCGGCGCCCTTGTACGGGCGGGGCGGAGTTTCTGCAATTCAGGCCTTACCCACGGGGAAAGCGTCTGGCAGTCCTGGCTACAGCGAGGGTCGCCCCGACCTGAGCTACGCGCTGTAGGGCCGGCTACTGCTCGCCCAACTCCTTCTCGAAGTCTGGGTCCACCCAAACGGCTGTTGGCGGTGCACCATGGCTCTGTTCCACGTCCGGCCGTAGGCCGGCAAGATACTCCTTGAAGCTGTTGGCCAGCCGATAGAGGTTGTCCGTGGCCGGTGGTTCGCCTTCGTCGGATTCGCCCTCGTGGAACCAGAAATAGACAGCGCCTGTGTCTTCGCCCTCTAGGGCGATGCAGATCAGGTTGCCGCCCTCCGTCTCGGCCACCGGCAGCAGCCAGGGAGGCACTCGGTCCTGGTACTCCACCCGCTCTCGCAGCAGGGCGACGTCATCAAAGGACCCAACGCCGAAGAAGTCGGTTACACCGAGATTCCAGCGCTCGGACCCCGCGAAGTAGTTGAAGACTGGCCGCGCGCCGTTGTGTTGTGCCAAGAACTCTCGATACTCCATCGGAATGGATACGCCAAGTTGCCGTTCGGCGGCGGCGATCTCGGCTTCCGTGGCGGGACCGCCGTCTTCAGTCAGAGTAAGCGCAGCAGTCATTGGCGCACCCTAGCCTGGCGGGGCACCCGGACTGGGTCTCATTCGTCCCCGCTCGTAGCGACCGCCGCGCCCCCGGCCGCAGCGGTGCCGCGGGCCAGGCCAGGGGCGATGGGCTCCAAGTGCTTGCCAAATTGGCCCTGTAGCCCTAGCTCGATCATCTTGACACCACCCGTGTGCCCGACCCTCTTATGCAAGTCTTTGGGGACAAGTTGCATGGTCCTGCCATCTTCGGCGTGATGCCAGGTGAATCCCTTTGGTGTCTCGGCTCGACCAATGGCCTCATTGGCTCGCTTGAAGTCATTATGGTGGTCGCCCTTCAGGTTGTCCAGCCGTACCTGTGCTTTCTTGTAGGGTGAGAAATCCGGAAACCCTTCGTCCGTGAAGCGCAAACCCTTCGGATACTTGTCAGCCAGGTCACCCAAGGGATATTTCTGGCCAGCGTACTTGGCGTTCACCGGGAAGTTGTCGCCGAGCCGTCGGACCTTCTTCAACTTGCCCGCCGCCTTCAAGGTGGCAACTGAGTCATCGACCTTGGCGGCGGCCTTGCCGGCGGTTCGCAGCTTGCTTGTGGTATTGGCCAGCCGGGCGCCAGCGCTCGCAGTGGTACCGCTACCCATCGTGGCGACAGCAATCACCAAATCGGGCACGAGCTGCCCGAGGGCCCGCGCTGGGTTGTCGAACCACATGTCCCAGTTGGTGATGGCCTTGGCGAACTCTTTGGGGTGCGTGACGCCGTAGGCCAGGCCTTCACCGATGCCCGTGAGGTTCTCCACGTAGCCATCCGGGTCGATGATCTGGTAGACGGTCGTCAGCTTGACGATGAACACGCCTAGCTCCCACGTGGCGCCACCAGGGCGGCCGAACACCTCCATCGAACGTGGTGGGTGGAGGCACAGGGGATCGACGAGGCCCGGGCCCTCGAGCTGTGGCGCTTACACATCGCGGCCGGGCTCCTGCCGCGCGCGGCCGACATCGGCGCGGCGTTGACCCTCGAGTGGCTCTCACACAGCCGGTTCGGCGAGGTCGTGGACCTCGCCGCCGCCACCTTGGAGCAGGTGGACGACTACCGGGTCCGCCATTCCCTGGCCCGGGGTCAACAAGCACTTGGCCTGACCGCCGAGGCGCTTGAGAACTACGCGCCGCCCTGGCCGACTGCCCCCCAGACGACGAACGCATGCAGGCCGCCATCCTCCACAACATGGCCGGCATCCGGGTCACCCAGGGCGACCTCCCGGCGGGCCTCGAGCTGTACCGCCAGTCCCTGGGCATTCCTCAGCGCATCGGCGACGCTCGGGGCACCGCAGCCGCCTTGCACGCGATGGCCAACATCCCGGGACGCCCAGGGCGACCCCGAGGGGGGCCCTCGAGCTCTACCGCCAGTCCCTCGATATGAACGAGCGCATCGGCGACGCCGGCGGCAAGGCCATCACCCTGCACAACATGGCCGGCATCCACGCCGCCCAAGGCGACCCCGAGGTCGCCCTCGAGCTCTACCGCCAGTCACTGGACATCAAGGAGCGCATCGGCGACGCGCGGGGCAAGGCCGCCACCCTTGCCAACATCAGCCAGCTTCAACACGGCGCCGGCGAGTACGAATCCGCCTTCGCTTGTCTTCGGGAGTCGGCAGCCATCTTCGCCGGGATCCGAGCGTGTCGGGACCTCGCCCGTGTCCTTCTCGACCTCGGAGCCACGGCCCCATCCGGCGGCATCGTCTATGTCGCCCAGGCAAGCTGGCTGTCCGCCGCGGTCGCCGTTGATCTCGCCGAGGCCGTCATGGCCGGCGTGCTCCTCAACAGTCACCTCGGGGCGTCCCATCCAGTGAGCCTTCCGTCTGCCCTGATGGCGGTAGACCAGTGCCAGCGGCGTGAAACGCACCCGGAACACGCTCGGCTCCAGGCCGTCAGCGCGTCGCTCCTCCAGGCGTGCCTTGATGCTCGCGGTGCACCTTCAGAGCAGGCAGCCGCCTGGCTGATGGAGCGCAACCTCACCGAAGGGGCACGCATCGCCACGGCACTGCGTCAGGAAGTCGAGCAGCTCGTGCCCGAGGATGGGTGGTTGTTCGATCGCCGTCGGCTGGGTTAGCCCGTCCTGCATGTGGGTAGACGGGCGCTTCTGGTCGGGCGGGTTGGCGCTAGGTCAGTTTGCCGCCGCGACATCGCTACGTAGGTCCGAGGGGCGGCGGGCGTGGTCCTACGACGCCCGCTTGCTTTGAGCATGGAGCTTCCCGAGCCAGGGTGCGCTTCGCATTGACCCTCTATCCGGGTCGCCGCGGCTGAGGACTGATGGAGGACGAAGCTGTGCCGTACCGCCCTCGCCCTCGACGGGTCCCAGTAGTCCACGGCCTTACCTGCTTCAGTCCCGCCTTATGAATCCGCCAACGGCGGCAACGAGAAGCGTGGCCAGCAGCCACCCCAATCCGGCGAGCACCCAGGTGAGCGCCGCCACCCAGCGACCTTCGGTGGTGGTCCGGTCGGGTTCCCACTCCTCGCGCTCGTGCAGGTCAATGATTGGGACAACGACATCGACGCTGTAGGCGACCGGGTTCACGCATGGGTACCTCCTCTCGCATCGGGAGCTGCGAACCTCTTCCCGCAGCGCCTCTGACGTGGGCAGGAGACGGTTGCGGCCGATGGCGTGGTCATATGCCAGCGTGGCGAGTACCACGAGGACGACCGCCCAGACGATGATCCGGGCTGGCTGATACCCGTATCCCACGGTCCATCGCATGAACTGGAGCCACAGCTTGCGCGGCCGCGATCGAATCGACTTGGCTCTGGCGGCCTCGCTCGCCATTGCGACCTGCCTCGCCGCCACGTCCAACCCGGCGGCGCGGTAGACGGCCGCCAACTGTCGATAAGGGTGGGCGCTGTAGTAACCTTGACGTTCGATCAGCTCCTTTCGCTCCTGCCACGAGCGCTGGTCCTCGACGATCGACCGATACTCGAAACCGTCCAGGAACAGCTCGGCCGGCCACCTTGTGCCTCGGTCGGCCAGTTGTGCGGCCTGCGCCCGGACCAAGTGCACTCGGTGATCGAACCTTGCATCGTTGACGTCGAGTCTGCCCCCCACCGACAGGCCAGTGGCGTCAACGGGGCCATGGAAGATACCGTCGCGGGCGTCGACGTTTCCCTTGACCGTGGCTGCCCATAGGCGCAGCTCCCCCAGCGCCTCAAGGCGGTCGTTTAAGTAGAGGTGTGAGCCGATCTCCGCCGTATCGAGGACGAACGGTCCCCCCAGGCACGCGTGGCCGACGTTCAGTTGACCACCGACCACTGCTCCGGACAGCACTACGCTGCCATCAGCTCGGAACCGATCGTTTAGGAAAACGTTGCCTTGCACCCTCAGGTTCTGGGCGGTCAGGGAACGGCCCTCGTTCGGGCCAGCGAGCACGGCGCCAGTGCAGTTCAGCTCGCCGCCGACAGAAGCCCCGTCGAGCGCTACCTCGCCACGGCAATGAGCAGCCTCCTGGGTGCTCAGATCACGGCTCATGAACAACGACCCGCCCACGACGACCCCTTGGGCCTCGATGGCTGAGCGATCACCGTTCACGGTGGCCCCGGTGAGGTTCAGCTGGCCCCCGATGTGGGCGGCGGTGAACCGGACCCTGCCTTCAGCCGTGAAGCCGCTGTTGAGCACGACTGGCCCCTCCACGGTCGCGTGCTCCAGGTCCAGCGCCACGTCGCCCGGGTTCTTGAGCAGCGCGTTCCGGCCCCACAGCCGGCCTCGGATGGTCGCGTAGCGAAGGTCGAGGCCACCCTCGACCTCCGTGGAATCGAAGAGCACATCGCCGTCGACCACTATGTCGAGGGCGCCAATGCCTGTTGTGATGGTCGAACCCCGAAGATCGAGGCGGGCTAGCCGCGCGCCGGTGAGGAGGAACTGCGACAGCTCCAGCCGACAGTCGATGAGGATGATCGGGAATGGAGCTCTCATCGCCTCCAGGTCGAGGTCCCCGCTGATCGTGAGCCCTCGCAGCCGCACGCCCCGCGGCTGGGCGTCGGGGTCCCGGTTGAGGCAGAGCTCCGCAAGCACAGCCGCCTGGACGATGGGCCGGTCCGGGCTGAAGTCCGCCCAGGCACCCTTCCCGACGGCTGCGACGATCCGTTCATCGACGGCGCGATCGTCACTCATCGTGCCGTGCCGCGGCGTCCGCCGTGCTCAGCGGATTGTTCCGGCCTCCCACGTCGACAACGAGTGTCATCGCGCCGTCCTGATACATGTGCCCTAAGGAAGCCTCGAGGCCCGCCACCCTCCTGGCCGCCGGCGAGGTCGCCGAGGCGGGGCCGTCACTGAGCTGGCCTGCTCCCAGCTGCACCAGTGGGGGGCGTGGGACCGCGAGGGCCGCCCTCGTCCCACGACACCCTGCGGCGGCTCCCGGAGGACTCCGACCGGCGCAACGGGTGGATCGGCCAACTCGGCATCCTGGCCCAGGACCGGGGGGACTACGGAGAGGCCGAGGCCCGCTACCGCCAGTCCCAGGAGATCGCCGAGCGCCTGGGCAACCCTGGCCGGGCTGGCCACGAGCTGCTCGCAGCTCGGCATCCTGGCCGCCGAGCGAGGATCCGATTCCATCGAGCGGCTCATTGGCTTTCGCTTCGCCAGCTGGCGAGGGCCGGGCGACCTCGACGTGTTCGTGGCGGCCCCGCCGCTGTCTCCCCGCCAGCTGGACAGGCTGCCAGCGGTTACCCGCCGCCATCACGATCAGCTGCTCGCTCGCCATGTCGAAGACCTGGCAGCGACAGCGGTACCGAGCGTCCTGCCGGAGCCGAGCCCGGCGACTCGAGCCCTACAGCGCCTCGATCGGTTGCACCAGCGCAACGCCTCGATGGGCCTGTCGCTATGACCCCGACGCCGGCGCACCAGCAGCGCCAAAGCCACGCCTTCTACCCATCCCGGTACGCCAAGACATCCGTCCCGTCCACGTCCCGTCGACCCGCCAACAACGTCGGCAACGACACCCAACGACCTGTCGAACCGCCCCATCCCGCCGGACCCACCCTTGTAGGTTTCCCCTTCGGGGAAACCTGCGGCCGTCCCGGCGCCCTAAGCGCGCTGTTCACCCAGCAGCTCCTCGGCTCCGGCAGAGGCCGGGCGGTCGACGCCGACATCGTGCTACCTCGGGCCCCGGCGACCATTCCTAGGCAAGGATCTCTTCACCCCGGCTCCTTCCGGTCTAAACAGGATCGCAACCCTCGCCAAGACGCCGGCGTCGCTCACTCGCTCCGGGATGCCCTGGCGCTCACACGATTGCTGTACCAGGCGGGCGGCTGCAAGACGGAGGTCCGGCGGCGCGCCGGGACGGGCCCGCAGGTGCCCCGGAGGGGAACCTGCCAAGTGTGTCCGGGGGGATGGGGTGGTTCGAGGCGTCGTGGAGTGCTGTCGGC
>JALYHF010000353.1 GCA_030776745.1 Actinomycetota bacterium
GGCGTGGGGCACATCAGCTCTCCCGCCACCAGCTCGGCCCGGACCGCCTCGTCGGCCGTCACCTCGCCCCCGCACACGTCGCACAGGTCGCTGGGCTTCATCTGTTCCATGGCCCTACTGTACGCCCGGGGGGCTGGGGACGGGAGCGGTGGCCACGAACATCCGCATTCGCACCAACGTCTCGAACGTGTTGGTGATCGGCGCCGGGGCCGCCGGCTTGCGCGCCGCCATCGCCGCCCACGAGGCCGGCACCGAGGTCATGGTCGTGGGCAAGCGCCAGCGCAGGGATGCCCACACCGTGCTGGCCTCCGGCGGCATCAACGCTGCCTTGGGAACACGGGACCCCGAGGACTCCTGGCAGCAGCACTACGCCGACACCGTGAGGGAGGGCTACCACCTCTCCGATCCCCGGGTGGTGGAGATCATGGCCCGGGAGGCGCCGGGTGCCGTGCTCGAGCTGGCCGACTGGGGGTGCCCCTTCAACCGCACCCCGGATGGCCAGCTCGACCAGCGCTTCTTCGGGGCCCACACCTACCGGCGCACCTGCTACGCCGGCGACTACACGGGGCGAGCCATCCTCCACACGCTGGTCGACCGGGTCGACGCCCTCGGGATCCCCATCGTCGAGAACCACTACGTCTCCCGACTCCTGACCAGGGACGGCGCCTGCTTCGGCGCCTTCGCCTTCGACCTGCTCTCCGGCCAGCGCACCGCCTTCGAGGCCGACGCCGTGGTGCTGGCCGCCGGTGGCCACACCCGGCTGTGGCGCAGGAGCTCGTCCCGGCGGGACGAGAACAACGGCGACGGGATGTACCTGGCCCTGCAGGCCGGCTGTCGGCTGGCCGACATGGAGCTGGTCCAGTTCCACCCCACTGGGATGGTGGCGCCCGAGGAGATGGTGGGCACCCTCGTCACCGAGGCGGTCCGGGGTGAGGGCGGCCGGCTGCTCAACGCCGACGGCGAGCGATTCATGGAGCGCTACGATCCCGCCCGCCTGGAGCTGTCGACGCGCGACCGGGTGGCCCTGGCCAACTACACCGAGATCATGGAAGGCCGGGGCGGCCCCCACGGCGGGGTGTTCCTCGACGTCTCCCACCGGGGCAAGGACCACATCCTCGAGAGGCTGCCGCGGATGTACCGCCAGTTCCTCGAGTACCAGATGCTCGACATCTCCCGGCAGCCGATGGAGGTAGCTCCCACCGCCCACTACTCCATGGGCGGGGTGGTCGTGGACCCCGAGACCCATGCCACCGACGTGGAGGGGCTGTTCGCGGCGGGCGAGATCACCGCCGGGCTGCACGGCGCCAACCGCCTGGGCGGCAACTCGCTGGGCGAGACCCTCATCTTCGGGCGGCGGGCCGGCCAGGCCGCCGCCTCGGTCTCGGTGGCCAGGCGAGCCCAGCTGCGCTCCTGGCTGGCCGTGGAGGCGGCCAGCGACGAGCTGAGCGAGCGCATCCGGCGGGGCCAGCAGTTCGCCCGCCCTCTGCAGCGAGCGGTGCGGGACGCGATGTGGGAGTGCTGCGGCGTGGTTCGCAGCGAGGCCGGCCTGAGCGAAGGCCTCGTCCGTCTGGCCGACGTGGCCGGCGCCGTGGGAGACGTCGACGTGAGCCCCTCGTCGGAGGGCTACGCCGACCTGGCCCACGCCCTCGACCTGCGGGGCGTCGCTGGCCGTGGCCGAGGCCACCATCCTCGGGGCCCTCCAGCGGCGGGAGACCCGAGGCGCCCACCACCGCACCGACCATCCCCGGCTCGACCCCGCCCTCCAGGTGAACCTGGTGGCCCGCCTCGACGGCGACCGTCTGGTGCTCCAGCCCGAGCCCGTGCCGCCGGTCCCCGACGAGCTGCGGTCCTGGGTGGAGGCGGGCCAGGACATCGCCGCCGCCGGGCGTCTCCTCGAGTAGCGCCGGCCGGGTTCTGCCCACCCGATCTTGGTGTCAAGAACGCGGGGGCGGATGACGAGACCAGGGGAGGACGTCTTGGCCGCGAGCGTGGGTGAGAGAGGGAGGACCACGATGACGGATCCCGACTTCGGGGTCGCAGTGACCGTCGAGGACGGCGCCACGGTGGTGGCGGTGTCCGGCGAGGTGGACCTGTACACCGGGCCGCTGCTCTGGGAGCGACTCTCGGCCGTGATCGAGACCGGCTCCCCCCGGGTCGTGCTCGACCTCAAGGACATGCGGTTCATCGACTCCACGGGGGTGAGCGTGGTGGTGCTGGCCATGAGGGCCCTCCAGCAGCGCGGCGGCCAGCTGGTCCTTCGCTCGCCGTGCCGGATGGCTTCCAAGCTGCTCGAGCTGACCGGCCTCTCCAACCTCCTGGAGATCCAAGACGACGTGGCCGTGGCCGTCTGAGCCCGGCCGTCAGGGCTCCGCGATGGCGGGGACGACCCGCTCGACGAACTCGTCCAGGCGGGCCCTGCCCTCCGAGGGCCAGCTGCAGACCAGGTAGGAGACGCCGGCTCGGCGCCACGCCTCGACCCTGCGGCGGACCTCGTCCCATGGCTCGGAAAGCGAGAGCGAGGTTGCCCGGGCGATGGAGCCTGCGTCCCGCCCGGCCCGCTCGGCGTGCTCGTCGACGATGGCCGCTTTGCGGGCCAGCTCGGCCGGGCCCGCGAAGGTGTGCCACACGTCGGCGTGGCGGCCGACGAGGGGCAGCATCCGTCTCTCGCCCGAAGCGCCGATCCACACCGGAGGGTGCGGTCGCTGCACCGGACGGGGGCGGTAGGAGGCGCGGTGAAGCTGGTAGTGGCGACCGGCGAAGGAGGCGTCGTCGGTGGTCATCAACAAGCCCAGCACCTGCAGGCCCTCCTCGAGGCGGTCGATGCGCTCGCCCACGGGCGGGAAGTCGATCCCCAGGGCGCGGTGCTCGGGTTCGAACCAGCTCGCTCCCACGCCGAGCTCCAGGCGGCCGGCCGAGACGTGGTCGGCGGTGACGACCTCGGTGGCCAGGATCGACGGGTGACGGTACGTCATCCCGGTGACCAGGATGCCCAGGCGGATCGTGGTGGTGGCGGCGGCCAGGCCGGCCAGGGTGGTCCAGGCCTCGAGGCAGGGGCCGGGCCCCTCGCCGTAGAGCGGCGTGAAGTGGTCGAAGAGCCAGGCCCCGTCGAAGCCGGCCTCCTCGGCGTAGCGCACCCGATCGAGGATCTCCGGCCACTCGAGCCGGTGCTGGGCGACGTCGAGGCCGAGGCGCATCGAAGCGACGCTACCGGTCTCCCGCCGGGCGCCTCAGCACGGCCGGCGGGGCGCCGATCGGAGGCCCTCGACGACCACGTCCACCGCCGCCGCCCGGGGCAGGGGGGCGGTCGAGCCGAGGGGCTCCAGGGTGCAGAAGACCTCGGTGGTGCCGGTGCCCCGGCCCTGCAGGGTCATGACCAGCGAGCACGTCGGGCCGGCCTCGAGCTGCACCACGCTCTCCAGCAGCCCCCCGTCGGGGTCCACGTAGGTGACCTCGCCCAGCTGGTGGGCCAGCTCGAGCAGACAGAGGAACGCCTCATCGGCCGGGGCGTCGAAGGCGAGGGTGTCGTCGTCCACCACGGCGATGCCCACCGGCTCGGGGGCGGCCGCCGCCGCCTCCTCCTCACCGGGCGCCGCTCGGAGGCGTTCGTAGGCGGCGATGAGGCGGGCGGTGCGGGCGGTGGCGCCGGCCTCGGCGCCGGCCACGTCGGGGTGGCTGACCCGGAGCAGGCGGCGGAAGGCGGCCCGCACCT
>JALYHF010000354.1 GCA_030776745.1 Actinomycetota bacterium
GGGTGGTGCTGGGCGCCGTCCTGCCCGGCCGGCGCACGCCGTGGTGGGGGCTGGCCGGTGGGCTCGCCATCGCCGCCGTGGACCTCGGCGTGATCGGACGCCGCCTCCCCCGCGTCCGGGCCCTTCCCGTGGTTCCCCAGGTGGCCGACCACGTGGCCTACGGGGTCGTGGCCGGCGCCGTGCTCAGCGCACGTCGAAGTCGCTGAGCCCCTCGGGCTCCTGCTCGGTGACCTGGACGTCGGTGATGCGGGCGCCAGGCGGGCCCTGGCGGCACCACGCCACCACGCCCTCGACGGCCTCCGGCTCGCCCTCGACCACCACCTCCACCCGACCGTCGGCCAGGTTTGCCGCCCACCCGGCCACCCCGGCCCGCACGGCCTCGTCCCGGCAGGAGTCCCGGAAGAAGACACCCTGCACCCGCCCGTCGACCAGCACGCGACGCCGCACCGTGCTCACCGTCCCATTCTCGTCCATCGCCCCCACTCACTCCGCCTGACGGAACCAGAGGGCCCGCTGCGGGAACGGGATCTCGATGCCGGCTTCCTCCAGGGCGGCCTTGGCGGCGATGGCCACCGCGTCGCGGACGCGCCACAGAACGGCGATGTCCGGGTCGTGCCAGAAGCGCACGGCCATGGTCACCGCCGAGTCGGCGAACTCCTGCACGTAGGCCTCCGGCGGGGGCTCCGACCGCACGCCCTCGACCCCTTCGACGGCAGCCAGGATCACCTTCTTGGCGTGGACGAGGTCGGCGCCGAAGGCGATCGCGACCTCGAGCGTCGTGCGCCGGCCTCCGAGCCGGGTGTGGTTGACGATGGGCTCCCGCAGCACGCTCCGGTTGGGCACGTAGACCCGCTCGCCGTCGAAGGTGTGCAGGACCACCACGCGCAGGTTGACGTCCTCCACGGTGCCCTCGTGGTCGTTGGTGGTGATCTGGTCGCCGCGGCGGAACGGGCGGCGGGCCTGGAGGAGGATCCCGGCCAGGAGGTTCTCGAGGATGTCCCGGAGGGCGAACGCCAGGGCGATGCCCCCGATGCCCAGGGCGCCGAGGAGGGGGGCGATGCGCACGTCCAGCGACGCGAGGGAGTAGACCAACCCGGCCACGACGAGGACGTATCCCACGATTCGCCCCACCAGCTCGGCCGGGCCCGCCTCCGACCCGCCCCTCCGGATGCCCCGCTGCAACAGGGCCTTGGCCGCCTGGGCCAGCACGATGGCGCCGAGCAGGATGAGGCCGGCCCGGCCCCAGTCCGCCGCGGTGAGGCCGTCGGACAGGATCTCCTCCTGGCCGGACGGCTGCGCTGCCACGAGGAGCGACCGCATGGGAAGGTTCTACCCGAGGACGGGCCGACCGGGCCTAGCGGAAGTCTCGTGACCGGGTGGCCATGGCCAGGTCGAGCACCTCGATGCGCTCGGCCACCACGTTGACCACGCCCTCGGCCCGCTCCAGCCGGCCCCGCACCAGCAGCGCCGGGCTCGAGCGGGCCACCCGGCGGTACCGGGCCCACACCCCTCGTGAGCACACCACGTTGACCAGGCCGGTCTCGTCCTCCAGGTTCACGAAGGTGGTCCCCTCGGCGGTGGCCGGGCGCTGGCGATGGGTGACCACCCCGCCGACCAGGACCTTGCTGCCGGGCTCGGCGGTGGCCAGACCAGCCGCCGTCACCACACCGAGCTGGTCGAGGGCGGGCCGGGCGAACTCGGTGGGCGACGAGGTGGGCGACAACCCGGTGGCCCACAGGTCGGCGGCGGCCTCCTCCACCTCGGTCATGCTCGGCAGGGCCGGAGCCCGGGTGCCCGTGACCACGCCGGGCAGGCGATCGGGGCCGGCCTGGCTCACGGCGCCGGCTGCCCACAGCGCCTGGCGACGCTGGAGGCTGGGCCCCTGCCCGCCCCCGTAGGCGGTGAAGCACCCGAAGGCCCCGGCGGTGGCCAGCGCCTCCACCTGCGGCTGGGTCAACCCGCACCGGCGCACCACGTCCTCCATGTCGGCGTACGGGCGTCCCTCGGCGATGCGCTCGGCCAGGTCCTTGCCGACGGTGCGCACGTACTCCAGCCCGAGCCGCACCACGGGCTGGTTGGATGATGACGGCGCCGGGCGGGGCAGGGGCCCCCGCCTCGGCGAGGAGCCTGGGGTTGGGGCCCCAGGCGGGCCTTCCAGCACGGCTTTGGCCCCACTGGCGTTGACGTCGGGGCCCCGCACCACCACGCCGTGGCGGCGGGCGTCGGCCACCAGGGTCTGGGGGGCCCAGAAGCCCATGGGCTGGGCGTTGAGCAGGGCGGCGCAGAACGCCGCCGGGTAGTGGTGCTTGAGCCAGGCGCTGGCGTACACCAGGTAGGCGAAGCTCACCGAGTGGCTCTCGGGGAACCCGAAGTTGGCGAAGGCCACCAGCTTGTCGTGGATGGCGTCGGCCACCTCCCCGGTGATCCCCCGCTCGGCCATCCCCTGGTAGAGCCGGGCCCTGAGCGCCTCCATGCGGGCGTGGCTGCGCTTGGAGCCCATGGCCTGGCGCAGCTGGTCGGCCTCGGCCGCGGTGAAGCCGGCCACGTCCACGGCCATCTGCATGAGCTGCTCCTGGAACAGGGGCACACCCAGGGTCTTGGCCAGGCTGTTCTCCAGCAGCGGGTGCAGGTAGGTGACCGGCTCGGCCCCGTTGCGGCGGCGGATGTAGGGGTGGACCGAGCCGCCCTGGATGGGCCCGGGGCGGATGAGGGCCACCTCCACCACCAGGTCGTAGAACCGGCGGGGCTTGAGTCGGGGAAGGGTGGCCATCTGAGCCCGGCTCTCCACCTGGAACACGCCCACCGAGTCGGCCCGGCACAACATGTCGTAGACCTCGTCCTCCTGGGGGAGGGTGGCCAGGTCGACCTCCACGCTGTGATGCTCGGCCACCAGGTCGACGGTGTCGTGGATGGCCGACAGCATCCCCAGGCCGAGCAGGTCGAACTTCACCAGGCCCACGGCGGCGCAGTCGTCCTTGTCCCACTGCAGCACAGTGCGCCCCTCCATGCGCCCCCACTCCACCGGGCACACCTCCACCACGGGGCGGTCGCAGATCACCATGCCCCCGGAGTGGATGCCGAGGTGGCGGGGGAAGCCCTGCACCTGGTGGGCCAGCTCCAGCACCGGTCCAGGGATGTCGTGGTCCGGCCGGCCGTCGGGGCCCACCGAGGCGGCGGTGTGGCTCAGCGGGCCCCAGGCGTCGACCTGCTTGGACCAGGCGTCCTGCTGGCCCGGGGAGAAGCCCAACGCCTTGGCCATGTCCCGCACCGCCGACTTGGGCCGGTAGGTGATCACGTTGGCCACCTGGGCCGCCCGCTCCCGCCCGTAGCGCTGGTAGACGTACTGGATGGCCTCCTCCCGCCGGCCGGCCTCG
>JALYHF010000355.1 GCA_030776745.1 Actinomycetota bacterium
CCGAGTCCGGCGACGAGGGCCTGCACGATCGCTGGCGAGCTGACGCCGAGGAGGCCGGCTTCGCTCCCGAGTCGTGGCTGGGCGACGTGGTGGACCGCCGCACGATCAGGCGGCGCATCGATCCCGAGGTCAACGTCGAGGTAGTGGTGCGCGAGTGCGTGGCCGAGCTGTCCTCCTCGATGTCCACCTGGGGCCGGCGCCACGTCGTCCAGCAGGTGGCCCGCCGGGCTCCGGCCGGCCTGGGCGATGCCGAGGAGGCCCGGCGCTGGGTGGAGCATGTGGCCGAGGCGGTTCTCGGCCATGCGAGCGTGGTCCGCCTGTCCGCCCCCGCCCCCGAGATGCCCGAGGACTTGTGCCGGTGGGACGGCCGCTCGGTTTACGAGGCCCACGGGGCTCCCTGCTTCTCCACACTGGCCACCCTGGCCCGAGAGCAGGACGTGCTCGACGCCGCTGTGGCCGGCCGGGACGCCCGGCGGGCTGTCGCCGATCCCCGCTGCATCGAGGCTGCCGTCGCCGCCTTCGGATTGGGTGAGGACCAGGCCGAAGCAGTGCGTCGCCTCACCCTCGACGGTGAGGCGCTGACGTGCGTGGTTGGCCCGGCCGGAGCGGGCAAGTCCCTGGCCATGGGCGCGGCCGCCGAGGCCTGGGCCGACAGCGGGATCGCCGTGCTGGGCCTGGCCGTCTCCGCTGCCGCCGCCGGTGTGCTCCAGGCCGAGGCCGGCATCCCTTCCGAGACCATCGCCAAGTTTCTCTTCGAGCACCACCGCCCCGGCGGTCCCGACGCTCCCTGGCGACTGGGACACGGCGCGGTGGTCGTGGTGGATGAAGCGGCCATGGTCGGGAGCGCCGACCTGGCCCGGGTGGTCGCCCTGACCCAGCGTTCCGAGGCCAAGGTGGTGCTGGTAGGAGACCACCGCCAGCTGGGAGCGGTGGAGGCCGGCGGCCTGTTCCGCCTGCTTGCTTCCGAGACCAAGGCCGCCGAGCTGACCGGGGTGCGACGCTTTCACGCCCAGTGGGAACGGGAGGCGAGCCTGCGCCTGCGGGACGGCGACAAGGCCGTGATCGAGGAGTACCAACGTTGGGGTCGAGTGGTGGGCGGAGACCGAGGCGTGATGGTCGACGAGGCCTTCCTGCGCTGGGAACTGGCTCGGGCCCGGGGAGAGTCGGTGGTGGTCTGCGCCGCCGATCACGCCACCGTCGACGAGCTGGCGTGCCGAGCCCGGTCGGCCCGGGTCGAGCCGGCGAAGTCGAAGCCGAGGGCGTGATCGCCGGTGAACAAGTCGTCGGCGTGGGCGACGAGATCGTCACCACCCGCAACGACCGGCGCCTGGTCACCTCGAGGGGATGCTGGGTGCGCAATGGCGACCGCTGGCAGGTGCGCGCCCGTCACCCTGACGACAGCTTGCTGGTGGAGGACCTGGCCGGACGGGGGCGGGTGGTGCTGCCCGGGGACTACGTCCGCGATGAGGTGGCGCTGGCCTATGCGGTGACCATCCACAAGGCCCAAGGCGTCACCGTGGACCGCTCGATCCTGCTCGTCGATGATCGCACCACCGCTGAAGGGCTCTACGTGGGCATGACCCGGGGCCGGGCCTCCAACATGGCCCTGGCCGTCTGCGAGGAGGCCGAGGCTGAACATCCTCCGCCAGGTCCGGCTCGCAGCGAGACCGAGATGGTGCTGGCGGCCATGGCCCGCAGCGCCGCCGAGGTGGCGGCGCTGGAGGCGCTTCGGGACGCCTTCGCCCGCTCGGAGTCCCTCGCCACCCTGGCTCCCCGCCTGGCCAACCTCAACGCCTGGCTGGCCAAAGAGACGCCGCCTGATCGCTCACAAGAACTGCGATGGGCGACCGAGGGCCTCGAGCACGCCCGGCGCCACTGCCGTCCCGGTAGCCTGACCAGAGCCGGGCGACAGGACCGCCGCCGGCTGGAGGCCGCCGAGGCCCGATATGCCTCCGTATCCGCAGAACAGGGACGCCGTCAAGCGTGGCTGGCCGAGCACGCCGACACCCTGGCCTATCGGGACCAGCTGCGCGGCGCGGTGGCCGAGCGCCGCCACGAGCTCGGAATGCGGGCGGCTATCACCCAGCCCGCCCACGTCGTGGCCATCATCGGCTCCATCCCCACCGCCAGCCCCGAGGCGACCCGGAGCTGGATTAGCTCCGCCGCTCGGATCGAGGCCTACCGGGAGGAGTGGGAAGTGGCGCCGGGGCGCCTGAGGGAGCGGCCCGGTGATGCCTGCCAGGAGCAGGCGTGGGAGGCTGCCGTTCGCACCACAGAGATCCTCGCCCGGTCGCAGGCCCGCAGCGTTGAACGAAGCATCGACCACGGGATCGAGCTTGGATGGTGAGCGGCCTTCCGCAACCAGAAGCTCGCCTGGGCGAGCTTCTTCTCGATGGTCCGCTCGACGACGCCCGGGGCCCTCAAGGGTTCGCTTTCGCCGGCCTGTCGGCCGCCCTTGACCGCCCCTCCTCGGCGGGGCGGTGAGAGACCGAGGAAGTCCATGACCATTATGCGGTGCTTGCCCTGCACCACTTCGCCGGTTATCGACGTGCCTGCAGAGTCTCTCTGTCCGAACTGGCGAGGCAGTAAAACGGCGCAGGCGGCTCAAAGCCGGCCCCATTTGGCTCCCCAAGGACGCAGGCTCACGTAGGTCGAACCCACAAGGAGTAGCGAGCCAGGAGCTCGTCCGTGCCTCCGGGTAGGCAAACTTCAATCGTGCCTGCCTTGGCTTGTCCGAAAAGCGTGAGGACAATGTCTTCGACCGTGTCTGCCAACGCCCACAAGTTTACTCGGGTCCGGTTATGCTGTGTTCGGT
>JALYHF010000356.1 GCA_030776745.1 Actinomycetota bacterium
CCCCCAGGAAGCTGGCCAACAGGTCGTCCTCGCCTTGGGCGCCCAACTGGCCCAGCCACTCCCGGGCGTCGTCGCTCATGCGCCCGGCGAAGCGAAACGGCAGCCGCTCGGGCCGGCTGCTGAAGAAGACGGCCTCGTCGTCGAGGGTCACGGCGACCCCTCCCTCTCCTCGTCGTGCCCGGGAGCCGGCACCGGAACCTGGGCCGCCCTGCAGAAGCGGGCCGAGCTCCACGCCCACACGGCTGGCCGGTGCTCGGAGGGCTCTTCACTCCTCTGGCGCCAGAGTACGACCGAGGCGTCGAGGAGTTGGCGGTGGCGCTCGGGTGGCTCGGCGGACGCCTCCACACCTCGATGCCACTTGGCCTCCAACGGCCCTGCGCAACGACCTCGGCGCCCTCCTCCCTCGCCGGGACGCCTCAACGACGTCGTCGACCACGACCCCGCAGACCCACAAGCAGGCCACGTCGCCCTCGCCGTGCTAGGCCCAGCAGTGGGCCGGCGCCACCATCATGGGCCACGCCCTCGGCCACCCAGATGGGCACCGCCGCCTTCACCAGCCGGCGGTGGTAGGGCGGCCACACCTCACCCTCGATCACGGCCTCGAGCACCACGCCCGAGCGAGCCAGAAGCCGGCCATCGTTGGCGGCTCGCGTGGCATAGAAGGCCCGGAGCCAGAGGCGCGCCGGGGACGCGCCGGGGGCCCCCACGATGCAATAGGCCCGCACCCGCTCGCCCTCGGGGCTCAGCCGCCATGCCGCCAGCAGCGCCTTGGCCCCCTCCAGCTGGCGCAGCGTCGAGACGGCAGCTTCCTCCACGGCGTCGCCAGCGAGCCCGGCCAGCTCGAAGCGCCAGCGGGCCACCAAAGCCTCTACCTCGGCCGGCGTGACGATGGGGTGGTGCTCCAACCAGGTGTAGTCGGACTTCTCCTCCTAGTCCTCCTCGTACAGGTCGTTCCAGCGAAGACCGGCCACCACGATGTCGCGCTCCTCAGGCGTCATCGGCACCCGCTCCCGCGAGATGGTGCCGCCCAGGAAGCTGGCCAACAGGTCGTACTCGCCTTCGGCGGCCCACGGACCCAGCCCCTCCCGGGCGTCATCGCTCATCCGCCCGGCGAAGCGGAACGGCAGCCGCTCCGGCCGGCTGCTGAAGAAGAAGGCGTCGTCGTCGAGGCTCACCGCCCCTCCGCCGGCCAGAGCACCACCGAGGCGTCGAGGACGCGGCGGTCGCGCTCGGGAAGCTCGCCGGACGCCTCCACCACCTCGATGCCCACTTGGCCCCCGACGGCGCGGCGCACGACCTCGGCGGTCTCCTCCCTTGCCCGGGACGCCTCGGCGGCGTCGTCGACCACCACCCCATAGACCCGCAGGCGGGCCTCGTCGCCCTCCCGGCGCTGGGCCCAGCACCGGGTGAGCGCCACCACGTGGTCCCGGTAAGCGGCCCAGGATGTCACCGCGGTGTCCACCGCGTCGTGGTCGGGCGGCCCGGGGAAGAACACCATGTTGTCGCCGAGCCGGACCACCTCGAGGGGCTCGGGCTGGTCGGCCAGCAACCCTCCCAGGTCGAGCGCCACCCCTTCGGCCACCCAGACGGGCGCCGCCGCTCGCACCAGCCGGCGGTGGTAGGGCGGCCACACCTCGCCCTCGATCACGGCCTCGAGCACCACGCCGGAACGAGCCAGGAGTGTCCCGTCGTTGGCCGACTGCATTGCGTAGAGCGTCCGCACCCACAGGCTGGACAGCGAGGCGCCGGGGGCGCCCACGATGCAGTAGGCCCGCACCCGCTCCCCCTCGGGGCTCAGCCGCCACGCCGTCAGCAGGGCCCGGGCTCCCTCCAGCTGGCGCAGCAGGTCGACGGCAGCCTGCTCCACGGCGTCGTCAGCCGGGCCGGCCGGCTCGAAGCGCCAGCGGGCCACCAGGACCTCGACCTCGGCCGGGCTGACGATGGGGTGGCGCTCCAGCCAGGTGTAGTCGGCCTTCTCCTCCTCGTCCTCCACGTAGAGGTCGTTCCAGCGCAGGCCGGCCACCACGATGTCGCGCTCCTCGGGCGTCATGGGCACCCGCTCCTGCCAGATGGTGCCGGCCAGCCAGCTGGCCAGCAGGTCGTCCTCGCCTTGGGCGGCCCACTGGCCGAGGTCCTCCCGGGCCTCGTCGCTCATGCGCCCGGCGAAGCGGAACGGCAGCCGCTGCGGCCGGCTGCTGAAGAAGACGGCGTCGTCGTCGAGGCTCACGACCCCTCCGCCTCCTCGTCGTAGCCAGGAGGCGGCACCGGCACCAGTGGGGCGTCCCGAGGACGGCTGATGGGCGCTCCGGACTCGTCGAAGTAGGCCGTGGTGCCGTCGGGCCGGGGGGCGGCCCAGTAGCCGGGGTTGCCCGTCTTGGGGTCGGGGCGCACGTAGAGGGGCTTGTCAGCACCGACTCCGGGCGGTACCTCGGGGTTGATGAACGTCCCGGGCTGGCCCTCGAGTGGAAAGGCGCTGACCACTCGGCCGTTCTGGTCGAGGGCGATCTCGAGCTGCAGGCCGTTGGCCTCGCCCCGGTAGACGTAGCGGGGCTGTCCGGCCGGATGCTTGGGGCTCGGCTCGGTCATCTTCAGCTCGGTGTACCGCACCGGGTTCTGCGCCGCCTCGTCCACGGTGTCGAGGATCTGCTCGTCGCTCCACCCGTCGGGGAACTCGGTCTTGCCGGGGTAGCCCGTGCGGGCCCGGTGGCCCCCCCGCCGGTAGGTCTCGCCGTCGAGGATGTGGCGGTTCGATCGGGCGGTGCGGTGGACCTTCTCGTAGGGCGGGGCGCCCGGCGGCCGAGCGTAGTGCCGGCGGTTCTCCGCCGGCGAGGAGCTGTGGGGCTGGTGGTGCTCTCTCGGTTTCGGGGTGGGCGTGGACAGCTTCCGGCGCTTCAGCAGCCGCAGGACGCCCTTGCCGGCCCCGCCGGTGGCCACGGTGAACACCACGTTGAAGGCCACCTGGCCGAGGGCCCGCTTCCAGTCCTTGGCCCACTGGTCCCAGGCCACGAACTCCTTGCCGAACTCGACCCATGTGGACGAGAAGGTGTCCCAGTTCCACACGGCGACGTGGTCGTAGAGGTCGTCCCAGGTGTCCTTTACCCAGGCCCCGGGGTCGTCGAGCAAGGCGTCGACGGACTCCCATGCGGCCCGTATGACGCCGCCCAGGCCGTCACCGAAGAAGCCCGTGAACAGGCCCCCGCCGCCGTCGAGGATCTGGCGGAGCAGGCCGGGCTCCTTGGGGGCGGCCTCCTCGGCGGCAGCCAGCACGGCGGCGGCGACCCCGGCTTGGTGCTGGACTCGGGCCCGGGCGTCGTGGAGCAGGACCTGGG
>JALYHF010000357.1 GCA_030776745.1 Actinomycetota bacterium
GAGGCGAGGAGGTGGCCACCCCGACGACCGTCACCGCACCGCCGGCCGCGCCCGTGCCCACGACGCCCCCCGCCGCGCCGGGGGGGCCGCCGCCGGCCGAGACCTTCGAGGTGTTCACCACCAAGAACCCCTTCGTGCCCCTGCGGACGGCGGCTCCGCCCGGTGGGGCGGCGTCGCCGTCGAGCGCCCCCGGCACCGCCGCCGCTACGGCGCCGGCTCCCCCCGCCGGCGGGAGTGGCCAGCGGGGCGGGACCAAGGATGCCGGGGCCGGTTCCGGCCCCACCGAGCCCCGGCGGGGTGAGCGGGTGGCCCTCCTCGACGTCTTCGTCGAGAACGGCCGCACCATGGCCAACGTCAAGGTCAACGACACGGTGCACAAGGTGGGCGCCGGGGACGTGTTCGCCGGCCGCTTCAAGGTGATCAGCCTCTCGCCGGCCGACGGCTGCGGCCGCTTCCTCCTCGGCGACGACCGGTTCCGGTTGTGCAAGGGCCGAGAGGCCCGGAAGTAGCCCAGCCGCCACGGAGCCCGGTGCACGCGCCCGGTCAGTGGTCTCAAGCGGCCCTGGCGGCCCGCCGATACCCGCGGCGTGGCCCGCACGATGGGGAAGGACGGCGAGCGCCGCCGGGGCGAGGAAGGCTTCACCCTGGTCGAGCTCATGGTGGCCAGCGGGCTGCTCTTCGCCGCCCTCACCGCCCTCGCCTACACGAGCACCGTCGCCTTCGCCGACATCGGCCTGGCCCGCCAGCGCCAGGCCGCCACCGGCCTGGCCAACCAGGCCATCGAGCAGGTGCGGGCCGTTCCCTACGACGTGCTGACCCGGGGCCTGGCCAACTCCGACCTGGCCACTCCCGACCCCAACATCGTCGTCAGTGGCGGGGACTACCGCTTCGGCGGCGAACGCATCCCCCACGCCGACATCACCGGCTCGGTGAAGCCCCTCGTGCCCCACCGCTCCACGGTCACCGTGGGCCCGACCACCTACACCGTGGGGGTGTACCCCACCTTCCTCGGCGACGACCCCGCCGCCAACGTCTACCGGGTGACGGTCATAGTCGACTGGGCCCGTCCGGTCCGCCAAGGTGTCCGGGCCCGGGTCCAGACCTCCACGCTGGTGTACTCGCCGGCCGGGAACACGGCCACCGCCCCGTTCGCCACGCCTCGCCAACCGTTCCTCTACGGCACCGCCGCCGCCCAGCCCGGCTCGGTGAACGTCACCGGCACGCTCGGCAGCCTCATCCTGGAGCGGGCCTCCCTGGACCAGAGCGAGCGCAGCTCGACCATGCAGGTGGAGCAGACGGCGGCCATCCAGGGCCTGGTTCGCACCTCCGGGGTGACCCTCGACCTGGCCGGCTCCGATCCTCAGACGGTTGGCTCCCAGCCGGCCAGCGCGGCGTCCAGCAACGACCCGTCCCGGCCGCCGACCTCCGACAGCGCCACCACGGCGGGCCAGACGGCGCAGACCGTCTCGGCCGCCTCGGGGGGCAGCGAGGTGGCGCTGACCTCCAGCGGAGCGGACACGGCCACAGCCACCACCACGGCAACGGCCGGAACCGACCCGGAGTGCCCGGACACGGCTGGACTCCTCCAGTCCGACGGCTTGCCGTGCGGGGCGTCCCGCGCCGACCAGGGAGCCAGCGCGCGAGCCAACCTGCGGTTGGCGGCCGGGGCGACCGATCTGGGCAGCGCCGTCCTGGCGTCGATGGGCGCCCCCGCCGGCGCCTCGCCGAACCTGGGCCGCACCTTCGCCAACCGCGCCATCGCCCCGGAGGGGGGCGTGTGCATCAGCGCCCCCACCGGCGGGGACGGCTGCCTCGGGACAGCTGCGTCGAGGATGGTGGGCACGGTCGCCTTGGCCGGCCTGCCCTCGGGAGCCACCCCGCCCGCCCTCTGGGAGGGACAGCTGCTGGCCGTCACCGGGGCCAGCGACACGGTCAAGGCGGAGAGCGGCACCGGCACCTCGCCCCCCACGGCGGTCACGGCGGCCACGATCCGCTACTGGGCGGGGGAGTCCACCGGCTACGTCGACCTGCCGATCAGCGAGGCGACCCTGGGCGGTACGGTCGTGCCCGCAGCCGCCACGAGCGTGACCATGTCCGCTGCCGACGGCCCGGTGACCATCGAGATAACCCCCTCGCTGACGGTGGGCGGCACCTCCATCTCGGACTCGGCCCCGCCCACCTGCGCCACCCCCTGCGCCCGCACGGCCGTCGAGGCCCGGTCCCGCTCGCCCGTCCTGGGGACGATCGGCTACCGAGCCACCCAGAACGGCGCCACCATCGCCGACCTCACCATCGCCGTGGACCTGGGCACGCTGTTGGCCAAGGCCACCTACACGGCGGCGCCTGCCGGTGCCTGATCCCCGGAGCCGGTCCGACGAGCGGGGGCTGACGGTGGTCGAGCTGGTCGTCACCATGGCGGTGCTGGCCGTCGTGGTCCCCATGGCGCTGACCCTCCTCGACACCGTGCAGAGAGGAGTGGTGGCCCAGCAGAGCAGGAGCGACAGCACGGACCAGGCCCGCCTGGCCGCCCAGCAGGTGGACCGCCAGATCCGATCCGGCAACGTGCTCTACCAGCCCGAGAGCGGTGGGATGTCGCTGCGGGTCTACACCCAGGCCAACGCCTCGCAGAAATGCGTGCAGTGGCGGGTGCTGGGCCGCCAGCTGCAGTGGCGCTCGTGGACCACGACGTGGCTGGTCGACGGCGACGTCTCCCCCTGGCGGGTGGCGGCCGACGACGTGGTGAACGCAAACGTGGTCCCGCCCGTGCCGGTGTTCGCCCTCGACACCTCGCAGGTGGAGTTCGGCCAACGGATCATGCGGGTCTCCATCCTGGTCAACGACAGCGAACGGGCCGGTCGGCCGGTCCGCATCGACCTGTCCGTCACCGGGCGCAACACCCAGTCCGGCTCGGCCGCATCGGCCTGCAGCGACGTCCCCCCGGCGTAAGAGAAGGGGGGAGGGCGCGTGAGGCCGAGGAGGGGCGAGGAGGGCATGGCCATCATCACGTCGATGCTGGTGATGATGGTGGTCGTCACCCTCGGCCTGGTGTCGGTGCAGCTGTCGGCCCACCAGGGAGACCAGACGGCGCTCGACCGCCGTCGCCTCCAGGCCGTCGACGTGGCCGAGGCCGGGCTGAACTACACCGTCAAGGTGCTGGCCACCACGGCCACCGCGTCCCTGCCGTGCGGGGCCGACGTCACCGGCGCGCTGGCGCCCGCCCCCTCGTCGGCCACCTACCGGGCGACGGTCACGTACTACGCGTCCTACCCGCCCACCGGGGTGGCCATGGCCTGCCCTCTCAGCCAGAACCTGGCGCCCCGGGGGGCTCTCGTCCGCTCCACCGGCACGGTCGCCGGGCGGGCCCAGGGCGCTCGCACCATGGAGAGCCTGGTCCGGCTGGACCCGGTCTACGGCGCCTTCACCAACGCCCTGTTGGCCGACAACAGCTTGACCACGCTCAACAGCTTCGTCCTGGAGGGCAACAACGGCAACGACGCCGACGTCTACTCCAACGGCAACTGGACCTGCTCCAGCTCGCCCACCATCAGCGGCAGCGTCAACGTGCAGGGCAGCATCACCATGAGCAACTCCTGCACGGTGGCCGGCGACGTGTGGGCCAACGGCTCCATCACCATGAACAACACGGCGTTGGCCGGGGGCGACGCCACCTCGTCGACCGCCGGGCTCAGCCTGTCGAACAACAGCGGCTACCGGGTGGACGGCAAGGCCACGGTGCTGACGTCGGTGGACCGGCCGGCCAAGGTGCGGGGCGGCGTCACCACCGGCAAGTCGTCGCCCCCGCCGCCCCGCCTGGACTTCCCGGTGGTCAACTTCGTGCGCTCGCAGTGGGAGGCCTCCGGCTACACCGTGCAGACCTTCACCGACTGTGCGGCGGCCAAGTCCTTCATCGCCGGGCTGAGCTCCACCACGACGAAGTACGTGGTGCGCATCACCAGCAGCTGCACGCTCAGCTATTCCAGCAGCGACGCCGTGGTGAACCTGGGACGGGACCTGGCCGTCGTCACCGACGGTTCCTTCACCGTGCAGAACAGCCAGACCTTCCAGTCGACCACCCCGCCGGGGAGCACGTACGACTTCTTCGTGATCGTTCCCTACACGACCGACGCCGGCACCGCTCAGACCTGCGCGCCGACCGGGACGGGCAACATCACCCTGACCAACCAGACGAGGTTCAACCGCCTCAAGGTGGCGTTCTACACGCCCTGCACGGCCAACGTGGCCAACTTCAGCCGCCTCACCGGGCAGATCGTCGCCCGCACCATCAACGTGGGGAACAACTTCCACCTGAAGTTCTCTCCCGTGCTGATCCCCGGTGGTGGGCAGGTGACGGGCAACCGGGTGGACATCGCCTTCGTGCGCGAGGTCAGGCAGTAGCTCGGGGGCCCCCCGGTACCATGGCGGCGTGCTGCGCTTCCTCACCGCCGGCGAGTCCCACGGCAAGGCGCTGGTGGTGATCCTGGAAGGCCTGCCGGCCGGGCTCCCGCTCACCGTCGAGGAGGTGCAGTTCGAGCTGGCTCGCCGCCGTCTCGGGTTCGGGCGGGGCCCGCGCATGCGCTTCGAGCAGGACGAGCTCACCCTCGTGGCCGGGGTCCGCCACGGCCGCACCCTCGGATCCCCGGTCGCCATCGAGGTGGCCAACACGGAGTGGCCGAAGTGGGAGCAGGAGATGTCCCCCGCCCCCGGTCGCACGGAGCGACCCCTCACCCAGCCCCGCCCCGGCCACGCCGACCTGGCCGGCATGCAGAAGTACGGCTTCTCCGACGCCCGAGACGTCCTGGAGCGGGCATCGGCTCGTGAGACGGCCGCCCGGGTGGCAGCCGGAGCCTGCGCCAAGGCCCTGCTGCGCCG
>JALYHF010000358.1 GCA_030776745.1 Actinomycetota bacterium
GCGGCGCGCTGCTCGGCCTGCCCGCCCACGGCGATGCTGGCCTCGACGCCGGCGGCGGCGAGCTGCTCGGCCGACTGCACCCGGTACCGGCCGTCGGTGGCCAACACCACGTCGTCCGCCCGGACGAGCAGGAGCCCGGCCGAGCCGGTGAAGCCGGTGAGGTAGCGCACGTTTCGCAGGTTGGTGACGAGGAGAGCGTCGCAGCCGGCCCCCGCCGTGGCGGCCCGCACCCGGGCCAGCCGTCCGGCCATGTCCATCGGCGGCAGCCAGCCGGTGGTGGCCGCGATCGGTGCCCTCACCGGTGCTCGAGCAGCCTGGCCACGGCGTCCACGGCCAGCTCGTAGCCCAACCCCCCGAAGCCGACGATGGAGCCGTCGGCCACGGGGGCCACCACCGAGGTGTGGCGCCACGGCTCACGGGCGCTCGGGTTGGAGAGGTGCAGCTCCACCACCAAGCCGTCGTAGGCGGCCAGGGCGTCGTGGATGGACCAGGCGTAGTGGGTGAGAGCCCCGGCGTTGATCACGATGGCCGCACAGCGCCGGGCGGCCCCGTGGATGGCCTCGACCAGCTCCCCCTCGTGGTTCGACTGGCGGTGCTCGAGCTCGAGGCCGCGCTCCTCGGCCGCCTTTCGGGCGGTGGCCACGTGCTCGTCGAGGGTCGCGGTGCCGTACACGTCGGGTTCACGGCGGCCGAGCAGGTCGAGGTTCGGCCCGGACAGCAGGAGGACCACCGGCGTGCTCACGGCGTCATCTCCTCGAGGGCGGCCTCCACCTCGGCCTCCGGCACCCCGTGGACGGGGGTGACCCCGGCGGGTCCGTCGAGCACGAAGCTGAGGCCCCCGTGGGACTTCTTGTCGCCGGCCATGAGCGAGATGATGGCGTCATGGTCGGCGCCCGGAGGAAGGGCCTCGGGCAGGCCGTAGGCCCGCACCACGTCGTAGTGGTGGCGCACCCGGGCGGCGTCGACCCGCCCGAGGCGCGCCGCCAGGCGGGCGGCGAAGACGAGCCCGATGGCGACCGCCTCGCCGTGGCGCAGCCCGTAGCCCCCCACCGTCTCGAGGGCGTGGGCCAGCGTGTGGCCGTAGTTGAGGCAGGCTCGGCTACGACGCTCGGGACCGCCGGCCGGCGCGCCGACCCCCGTCGCCTCGCGCTCGTCGTTCGACACGAAGGCGGCCTTGATGCGGACGCAACAGGCGATCCGCTCGTCGAGCGCCATCGACTCCAGCGCCCCCCCGTCCAGGCCGAGGAAGTGGTACTTGGCCATCTCCCCGCACCCGCTCCGGTACTCCTCGGGCGGAAGGGTCTCGAGGACCTCGGTGTCGCAGAGCACGGCAACCGGCTGCCAGAACGCGCCCACCAGGTTCTTGCCCTCCGGGAGGTTCACGCCGGTCTTGCCGCCGATGGCGGCGTCGACCTGGCCCAGCAGGGTGGTGGGCACCTGGACCACCGGCACGCCCCGGTGGTACACGGCCGCCGCGAACCCGGCGGTGTCGGTCACCACCCCGCCCCCCACCGCCACCACCACGTCACCCCGGGTGAGGCGCCAGCGAGCGAAGCCACGGCACAGCTCCTCGACCTGCTCGAGCCTCTTGGCCTCCTCGCCCTCGCCGATCAGGAAGGCCTGGTGCTCCACGCCGGGATCCACGGTCACCGGGATGGCTTCCTGGGTGACCACCGCCGCCCGCCGGACGCGGGGCGGAAGGACCTCGAGCAGGCGGTGACGGGCACCAGGCCCGACCAGGACCGGGTACGAACGCTGGCCCAACTCGACGGGAACGGTGATCACCTCACCCTCTCCAGGATCTCCTCCACCACCTCGTGCGGGCCCATCCCGTCCACATCGACCACCACGTCGGCCAGCTGCTCGTAGAGCGGGCGTCGCTGCTCGTACAACAGGGCGAGGGACGCAGCCGGGTCCTCCCCCAGGAGGGGCCTTCCCTCGCCGCTGCCCACGCGCGCCGCCAGCGTGCCCACATCGGCCCGGAGCCACACCACGGTGCCGGCGCCGGCCAGCCGTCGCCGGTTGAGCGGGTCGAGCACGGCGCCACCCGCCACCGCCACCACCACGCCCGGCCCGCCGGCCAATGCCTCGGCCAGCGCCCGCGACTCCTCGGCCCGGAAGGCGGCCTCACCGTCGGCGGCGAAGATCTCGGGCACCGTCCGGCCGGTGTTCTTCTCGACCTCCTCGTCGCTGTCGAGGTAGCGCCACCCCAGGCGTCGGGCCAGGGCCCTCCCCACGGTGGTCTTGCCGGCACCCATCATCCCGACGAGCAGGATGCGCTCATTCCCGGCCATCGAGGGGCCGGCCACGCCGGCTGGTACTGCGTTCGCCACGCAGGCTGGCACTGCGTTCGCCACGCAGGCTGGCCCGGAACCCGTCGCAGTTGCGGGCCAGCTCCTCGACCGAGTCGCCGCCGAACTTGCGGAGGGCCTCGGAGGCGAGCACCAGGGCGACCATGGTCTCGGCCACCACGCCCATGGCGGGGACGGCGGTGACGTCCGTGCGCTCCTTGAACGACACCGTCTCCTCCTTGGTCACGGTGTCCACCGTCTTGAGCACCGGCCGGTTGAGGGTGGCCAGCGGCTTCATGGCGGCTCGGGCCACCACCAACCCACCGGTGGACATGCCGCCCTCGATCCCACCGGCCCGCGCCGTCTCCCGACGGTACTCCCCCGCCTCGGCGTCCCAGGAGATGGGGTCGTGGGCCTCCGAGCCCCGCCGGCCGGCGACGTCCGCTCCCTCGCCGATCTCCACCGCCTTGACGGCCTGGATGCTCATGAGGGCGTGGGCCAGGAGCCCGTCCAGCTTGCGGTCCCAGTGCACGTGGCTGCCCAGTCCGACGGGGACGTCGTAGGCCAGCACCTCGGCCACGCCACCGAGTGAGTCGCCGGCCTTGGCCGCCGCCTTCACCTCGGCGACCATGGCGTCCTCGGCCTCGACGTCGAAGCACCGCACCGGTGAGGCGTCGACGTGGTCGAGGTCGGCCGGGCCCGGGCGCTGAGGCGACTTGGAGATCACGGGTCCCAGCTGGATCACGTGGCTCACCACCTCGACCCCGATGCGGCGCAGCAGGGCCTTGGCGCAGGCTCCGGCTGCCACCCGGGCGGCCGTCTCACGAGCCGATGCCCGCTCCAGGACGTCTCGGGCGTCGGAGAAGCCGTACTTCTGCATGCCGGCCAGGTCGGCGT
>JALYHF010000359.1 GCA_030776745.1 Actinomycetota bacterium
CCTGCCGCCTCGGGCTGGCCCGGCGCCTGGCCGACGCCATGGGGGCGCGGTACCTGCCCCTCTCGGAGCTCTCGGCCGCCACGCTGGAAGGCGCGCTCCGCCGGGTCCTGGCCTGACATGCCTCCGGCCGGCGCCTTCGCCGCCGCGGTGGCCCGGCTGGCCCCGCCCGAAGGTGCCGCCGGCCGAGCCGCCGCCGAGCACCACGACCGCCTCACCAAGCCGCCCGGGTCCCTCGGCCGTCTCGAGGCGACGGGCGTCCGCCTGGCCGCCATCGCCGGCCGTTCGCCTCCACCGGTTCCCGAGCCGGCGGTGGTGGCGGTTTTCGCCGCCGACCACGGTGTGGTGGCCGAAGGAGTGACGCCGTGGCCCCAGGAGGTCACGGCCCAGATGGTGGCCAACGTGGCGGCTGGCGGGGCCGCCGTGAACGTGTTGGCTCGCCACGGGGGGGCGTCGGTGGTGGTGGTCGACGTGGGGGTGGCCACCGAGCTGGGGCCCATGGACCGACTGTGGCGACGCAAGGTCCGGCCGGGAACAGGGAACCTGGCCGTGGAGGCGGCCATGACGAGGGACGAGGCCGGCCTGGCTCTCGACGCCGGTGCCGAGGTCGCCGATCGGTTGGTGGCGGCGGGTGGGCGCTGCCTGGTCACCGGGGACCTCGGGATCGGCAACACCACCTCGTCGGCTGCGCTGGTCGCCGCCCTGACCGGCCAGCCCCCCGGCGAGGTGACCGGGCGTGGCACGGGGGTGGACGACGCCACCTTGGCCCGCAAGGTGGCCGTCGTCGAACGGGGGCTGGCCCGCGCTGGGGGGTGGTCCGATCCCGTCGACCTGCTGGCCACGGTCGGTGGCCTCGAGATCGGCGCCCTGGCCGGTTTCGTGGTGGGCGGGGCGGCGGCCCGCGTCCCGGTGGTCATCGACGGCCTCATCGCCGCCGCCGCCACGCTGGTGGCAGCCGCCCTGGCTCCCGGCGCCGTCGACTACTGCTTCGCCGGCCATCGCTCCACCGAACCGGGGGCGTCGGCCGCCCTCGACCACCTCGGCTTGGAGCCGCTGGTCGACCTCGGGATGCGCCTGGGAGAGGGCAGCGGGGCCTGCCTGGGCCTTCCCGTGCTCCAGGCCGCGGCCAAGGTCCTGCGGGAGATGGCCACCTTCGACTCGGCCGGGGTGTCGGCCAAGGAGCTCGGAGGTCTCTCGCCCCGTCGAGAGGTGCGATAGCGCCGCTTGGCCGACCCAGAACGCGAGGGTCAGACCGTGGTGGTGCTGCCCCGGCGCTCCTCCAGCTCGTCCACGCTCATGAGCACCGCCCTGGCCTTGGACCCCTCCGAGGGACCCACCACGCCCCGCTGCTCCAGCAGGTCCATGAGCCGACCGGCGCGGGAGAAGCCCACCCGGAGCTTGCGCTGCAGCATCGAGGTGGAACCGAGCTGTGAGCGCACCACCAGCTCCATGGCCGCGTCCAACATGTCGTCGTCGTCCTCGTCGGCCGGCGCATCGCCCTTGGCGCCGGGGCCGTCGTCGCCCTCCACGCCCTGGACGTACTGCGGCTGCGCCTGCCGCCGCCAGTGGCCCACCACCTTGCGCACCTCCTCCTCGGTGACCCAGGGGCCCTGGATGCGGCGCGGCACGTTGGACGAGGCCGTGAGCAGGAGCATGTCGCCCTTGCCCACCAGCCGCTCGGCACCGGGCTGGTCGAGGATCACCCGGCTGTCGGCCAGGGAGGAGACGGCGAAGGCCAGCCGGGACGGGATGTTGGCCTTGATCACCCCGGTGATGACGTCGACCGACGGGCGCTGGGTGGCGATGACCAGGTGGATGCCGAAGGCCCGGCCCATCTGGGCGATGCGACAGACCGACTCCTCCACGTCCCGGGCCGCCACCATCATCAAGTCGTTGAGCTCGTCGACCACCACCAGGATGAAGGGGAGGCGCTGGTGCTGGTCACCGGCGCTGCCCAGCTCCCCCCGGTCGTAGGCGGCGTTGTAGCCGGTGATGTCCCGCACGCCCACCTCGGAGAGCAGGTCGGTTCGGCGCTCCATCTCGTGCACGGCCCACGACAGGGCGTTGGCCGCCCTCTTGGGGTTCACCACCACCTGGGTGAGGAGGTGCGGGAGGCCGTTGTACTGGCCCAGCTCCACCCGCTTGGGGTCGACCAGGATCATGCGGACGAGGTCGGGTGTGGCCCGGACCAGGATCGAGGTGAGCAGCGCGTTGATGCACGACGACTTCCCGGCCCCGGTGGCGCCGGCGATGAGCAGGTGCGGCATGGCCGCCAGGCTCTCCATCACCGGGCGCCCGGCGATGTCGCGCCCCACGGCCACCTCCAGCGGGTGCGTCGCCTTCCGGCCCTCCTCGGAGGTGAGGATGTCGCCCAGCGACACCAGCTGGCGCTGTACGTTGGGGACCTCCACGCCGATGGCGGAACGGCCGGGGATGGGCGCCAGCAGTCGGATGTCCGGCGCCGCCATGGCGTAGGCGATGTCCTTCTGGAGGCTGGTCACCCGGGCCACCTTGACGCCGGGGGCCAGCTCGAGCTCGTAGCGCGTGACGGTGGGGCCGACGGTCATGCCGGCCAGGCGGGTCTCGACCCCGTGGGCGGCCAGCGAGTCCTCCAGCGTCCGGCCCCGGGCCTCCAGCACCCGCCGGTCGACCTCCTGGGCCCGCCCGCCCTTGAGCAGCTGGGTCGGGGGCAGCCGCCAGGCCCCGGGCTCGGCGGCCGGCCCCAGGTCGATCGAGAGC
>JALYHF010000360.1 GCA_030776745.1 Actinomycetota bacterium
GAACAGCCCTCGGTCCATGAGCGCCTGGCGGACGTGGACCACCGCGTCCACCGGGACGTTGCGCAGCACCACGTTCTGGTCGCGGCCCAGGTTGAGGGCGCCGTCGCAGTAGCGGTCGGCCAGGTCGGAGAGCAACTCGAAGTCGGCGCCGCACAGGTCGCCCATGGGCGCGTCGATGGTGAGGTACACCCGCCCGACCTGGCGTTGGGGGCGCACACCCGCCGACCAACCGCCGGCGGGGACCACCTGCAGGACGGCGACGCGGTCCGCCTCGCTCAGCACCTCGACGGGCACGGGAGGGGGATGCGGCCGGGTGCGGGCCTCGGCGAAGGCCTGCTCCCACGCCGCCCGGAAGCCGTCCGGGCCGAGGCGCTGGACGGCGTACTTGAGGCGGCCCTTGGGCGGGCTCTCGAAGTCGCCGTGGGCGATGAACACGTCGACGAGGGCTTCGGCGGCGGCCATCACGTCGGCGCGGGGCACGAAGGGCGAGAGCTGGACGGCCAAGAACGGCGACTTGCCCAGGCTCCCACCACCCCACAGCTCGTAGCCGGCCTCGCCGTCCCGGACGACCGAGACGAAGCCGCCGTCGTTGAACAAGGCGTCGTCACGACACCGCGGGGAGCCTCCGAAGGCCAGGTTGACCCGGCTGGGGAGCTCGCAGTTGAGCGTGGCCGAACGGGCCAGCAGGGTGTCGGAGACGAGCCGGGCGTCCGGCAGGCAGTCGAAGGGCTCGTCGAGGCTGACCCCGGCGTCCTCGGAGCACATCACGTTGCGCATGGTGTGGCCGCAAGCCGAGCGGTTGGTCAATCCCAGCTTGGACACCTTGTCCAGCACCTCGGGGACCTTGCGGTCCTCCACCCAGTGGAACTCCACGTTCTGGCGCGTGGTCAGGTGCAGCCAGTCGTTGCTGTAGGGGCGGGCGAGGCGGGCCAGGCCCCGCGCCTGGTGAGTGGGCAGCACCCCGCCCGGGATCCGGATGCGGACCATGAAGACGTGGTCCTGCTCCTGGGCGCACACCCCGTAGGTCTTGAGGGCGTAGCGGTCCTCTGGCGTGAGCCAGGAGTCGCCCTCGGCGGCGAGACGGTCGAGGTCTACGAGCAGGCCGGCGCGCTTGGCGCCGGGAACGTCCGGTGCGGCCATCGCCACAACGCTAGGAAGGCAACGTTGCCGCTCCGTTTGGGCCGTGTTTCGGCCGCGAGAACGCTTCCTGACGCCCCATGGTGGTGTTCTCTTGGCGACAATCGCGTCCGTCCCGCGGCGTGGACTCAACCCGCCGGCGCGGCCGCCGGCGAGCCTTCATCGTCCCCGGGTGGAAGACCAGGGGGGCTCCGCTCGTCTCGTCGGCGGTAGTGGCTACCCATCCCGACCGCGATGGCCACGAGGGGCACGGACAGAAACGCGCCCAGCAGCCCTCCGATGACCAGACCGGCGGCAACCGCCCACACCGTGACCAGCGGGTGCAGCCGGACCGCCCGCTCCAGGATGAGCGGCTGCAGGAGGTTCCCCTCGATCTGCTGCACGGCGACGGTGGCGGCCACGACCAGCAGGGCGGTTCCCAATCCGCCGGCGACCAGTGCCACGACTGCTGACACCAGGCCGGCGACCGTGGCGCCCACGAGGGGGATGAAGCCCCCGAGGAACGTGAGCACGGCCAAGGGAATCACGAGGGGAACGCCGAGCACCCACAGGGCGATGCCGATGAGGACGCCGTCGATGAAGCCGGTGGCGGCGGTGGCCAGCAGGTACTGGCGCATCACCTGGCGGGCGCGTGCGGTGAGGGCCACGGCGTCGTCTCGGTAAGCGTCGGGGACCCGGGCCCTGAGCCAGTCGGCGATGCGGGCACCGTCCTTCAGCACGAAGAAGAGCGTGAAGAGGAGGAGGACGACGCCACCGAGCACTTCGCCCGCTGCTCGGGCCCGGCCCACCGCCCGCTCGGCGGCGCCGCCGGCTGCCACCCGCACGGTGCTGCGCAGGTCGGCCTCCAGCTGGTCGACCCGTTGGGCGGTCAGGTTGAGCGGCTCTCCCTGGGCCCACCTCTTGGCCGACTCGATCCCCTCTTGGAGCTGCTCACCGACGTCCTCGAACTGCGTGGCCACGCTGGTTCCGATCCACAACATCAGGAGCACCAGGACGGCCAAGCCACCCACGAAGACGGTGGCGGCGGCGAGCGCTGGTGGCCAACGGCGGGCCCGCAGCCAGGCGACAGCGGGCTCGAGCACGGCGGCGAGAAACAGGGCGACCACGACGGGCACGACCACCACGTAGAGCTGGATGAGCACCACGACGATGAGGAACAGCGCGGCAGCGGCTACCACGATGCGCCAGCCCCACGAGGCAGCAGCGGCCAGCACGAAGGGAACGTGGACCACCCGCCGGTCGGCTCGCCCTCTCTCGTCGTCCACGGGTGCAGGCTACGGCCAGCGGTGAGGGCTCGGCCCTGGGGCCGCGCCCTCGGTGCCACTCAGCGTCGCGTCGCCACGACGAGGCAGCGAGGGGAGCCCAACGCGAAGGGCTCCCCATCGAGTCCGCCGAAGATCTCGTTGACGGCCAAGTCGGCCCGTTCGAGCGATTCGACGATCTCGCGGCACGTCATGACCCGATGGCGTACGACTCTCTGCGCTTGCCTCTGGCCGGCCACCAGGGTCATCTCGGTCACGACCGTCGACTGGTGCGGGTCGTAGGAGTTCTCGTTGACGACGACCGCGTCCCCCGCCTCGTAGCGGTCGCGCTCGCCAAGGTGGGGGAGCACGATCTCGGCGACCGTGGCAGCATCGACCACGAAGCGCGCGCCGGGTCGCAACGACGCCGAGAGACCTTGGAGGAACCGAAGGGTGTCCCTCGAGCTGAGGTAGCCGAAGCTGTTCCCCATGCACCAGGCGCCGTCGAAGGGCGGCATCGCCGCGAGGGCAGCGCCCAGGTCACGCATGTCGCCGATCCGGGCGGTGACGGCCGCGGTCGTGGCGGCTCGCTGGTGGCGGAGGCGCTCGATGGCCACGGTCGACAAGTCGATACCGACCACGTCGTGGCCAGCGGCGGCGACCGGCAGGGCCAGGCGCCCGTCGCCGCAGGGAACGTCGAGCAACCGACGCCGACCTCCCTCGGCTCCGCAGACCTCTCGGAGGAGGAACGCCGCCTCGTCATCGGTGGACTCGCCGGGGACAAGGGTGCGCCACACGTCGAACGCGAGCGCGTCGAAGAAGGTCTCGTACCATTCGGACAAGGGAGGGACTCCTCTCGGAGGGCGCCGGCGGCTGGCAGCGCGCCCGGCGCGCAAGGTCGACTGAGATCAGCGGTGGGATCGGTTGTCGACCATGGCGTCCCTCGGACTCCTCAGATGACCGAGCACGATACCCGCGAAGCGGAGGCGAGCGATGCGGAGCAGCGCTCACTCGTCGAGCCGCTGTTGGAAGCGGACGCTGCGAAAGGTTGGGACGCGTCAGGTTGGGACAGAACACTTCCGATGGGACGGTTCGCGGGCGTTCGGCCGTTGGTCATGTTGTGCCTGGCGGCCGACCCCACGAGCAGCTGGTCGAGGAGGCAGTGATGCGAGCGATGGTGTACCGGGGGCCGTACAAGGTGCGGGTCGAGGAGAAGGACGTCCCTCCCATCGAGCACCCCAACGACGCCATCGTCCGGGTGACGTTGGCCGCCATCTGCGGCTCGGACCTCCACCTGTACCACGGGATGATGCCCGACACGCGGGTTGGCATGACCTTCGGACACGAGTTCATCGGCGTGGTCGAAGAGGTGGGGCCGTCGGTGGAGAACCTCAGGCCCGGCGACCGGGTCATGGTGCCGTTCAACGTCTTCTGCGGGTCGTGCTTCTTCTGCGCCCGCGGCCTGTACTCGAACTGCCACAACGTCAACCCGAACGCCACCGCAGTGGGCGGCATCTACGGCTACTCCCACACCTGCGGCGGCTACGACGGCGGCCAGTCCGAGTTCGTGCGGGTGCCCTTCGCCGACGTCGGGCCCAGCCGCATCCCGGAGTGGATGGACGACGAGGACGCCGTACTGCTTACCGACGCGCTCGCCACCGGCTACTTCGGGGCACAGCTCGGCGACATCGTGGAGGGCGACGTCGTCGTGGTGTTCGGTGCCGGGCCGGTAGGGCTGTTCGCCGCCAAGTCGGCGTGGCTCATGGGCGCCGGGCGCGTCATCGTCATAGACCATCTGGAGTACCGGCTGGAGAAGGCGCGGACGTTCGCCCACGCCGAGACGTACAACTTCGCCGAGTACGACGTCATCGTCGTGCACATGAAGAAGATCACCGACCACCTGGGCGCCGACGTGGCCATCGACGCCGTGGGGGCCGAAGCGGACGGCAACCTGCTCCAGCACGTCAGCTCGGCAAAGCTGAAGCTGCAGGGCGGCTCGCCGGTGGCGCTCAACTGGGCCATCGACTCCGTCCGCAAGGGCGGCACCGTCTCGGTGATGGGCGCGTACGGCCCCATCTTCAGCGCCGTGAAGTTCGGCGACGCGCTGAACAAGGGCCTCACCCTGC
>JALYHF010000361.1 GCA_030776745.1 Actinomycetota bacterium
TTGCTCGGCCAGATGCTCGGCGGAGGTTGGGGGTGGGGAGGGGGCTACGGCCACCACCCGGGTGATGACGGAGGCGGCGACATCGGGGGTGACTGGGGGGGCGACTTCGGCGGCGGCGACTGGGGTGGGGGCGACTGGGGCGGCGGCGGTGACTGGGGCGGGGGCGGTGACTGGGGCGGCGGTGGCGACGTGGGCGGGGGCGACTGGGGCTGAGGCCGCTCAGTCCTGGCCGTAGAAGAGCCGTTCCACCACCTGGCGGGCCCGCCGCGTCACCCGCCGGTAGCCCTCCCGGAGCTCGGCCGGCGTCGAGTCGCAGCTGCGGGCCAGGCGGGCCAGGTGGTCGGACCCGGCCGGAAGGGCGTCGCCCGGTGCTCCCTTCACCAGGTACCAACGGTTCCGGGTGCGCTCGCAGAAGCGGTAGGCGTCGGCCAGCACCCCGGCGTCGGCGGCGCTGAGGGCACCGGCGTCCTCCAGCTCGCGGAGGGCGGCCATGGTCCCCGGCGAGGCCACCCTGTGGCGAAGCTGGAGGAGCTGAGTCGTCCATTCCACGTCGGACAGGGAGCCCCGGCCCAGCTTCAGGTGGAACTGCGGGTCGTCGCCGGCGGGGATCCGCTCCCGCTCGATGCGGGCCTTCATCCGCCGGATCTCCCGAACGTGGTGGTCGCTGAGCGGTGTGTCCCACACGAAGGCGTCCACCACCTCCATGAAGCGCCGCCCGAGCTCGGCGTCGCCGGCCACCGGCCGGGCCCGCAGGAGCGCCTGGCGCTCCCAGGTCTGCGCCCAGCGCTCGTAGTAGGCCCGGAACCCCTCCAGGCTTCGGGCCAGCGGGCCCTGCCTTCCCTCGGGGCGGAGGCCGGCGTCGAGGGTCAAGATCCGCTCCGCCGGCGTGGCTCCGTTGACCAATTGGAGCAGCGCCCCCGCAATCTCGTCTGCCGCCGCGAACTCCTCATCGGTCGAGCCGTCGTAGACCAGCATCACGTCGAGGTCGCTGGCGTAGGAAAGCTCGGCGCCGCCGAAGCGGCCCATGGCCACGACGGCCATCGGGAGCCGCGGCCCGAGGATGGCCAACGCGGCCTCGAGCACGGCCTCGGCCAGAGCGGTGAGGGCGGACGCGGTGCCCTCCACCTCGTCGAGGCCGAGGACGTCGCGAGCGGCGATGCGGACCCCTTCGGCCCTCGTGAGGCGGTGAAGGGCCTGGCGGCGTTGGTGCTCGTCCCCTCGCCACCCGAGCGCGGTTTGCGCCTTTTGGCACAGCTCCTCTCGGGTCCGCGCCGCCATGGCTTCATCGCTCCCCAGGTCGGCGATGAGCTCCGGGTGGTGCTCGATCCCGGTGATGAGGAGCCGGCTGGTGCCCACCAGCAGGCACAGCCGGCGGGCCGCCTCGGGGGAGTCCCGGAACGTGGCGACCAGCTGGGCGGCGCGGTGGGGACCAGTGGCCAGCGTGCGCAGCCCGAGCAGGCCGAGGTCCGGGTCCGGGGACTCGGACAGCCAGCTGAGCAGGAGGGGCAACATCTCCTGCATCAGCCGAGACGAGCGGGTCAGGCCCCGGGTCAGCTCGGCCAGCGCTTGGCGGGTGCGCTCGGCGTCGGTGAAGCCGAAGGCGGCCAGACGGGTCTGCACGGCCTCCGGCGCCATGGGCCGGCTGCCGGTGAAGGCCTCGAGGAGCGGCCGGAAGAAGAGGCGCTCGTGGATGGATCGCACGGTGGCCTGGTGGCGGCGGAGGTCGGCGTCGAAGCGGGACAGGGCCGTCTCCTCGGCCCCGTCTCGGTAGCCCAGGACGCGAGCCAGCGCGGCGCGGGGACCGACACCGGTGGGCACGGCGTGCACCTGCTGCTCCTCGGCGAGCTGCAGGCGGTGCTCCACCGTGCGGAGGAAGCGATAGGCGTCGGCCAAGGCGGCGGCGTCGTCGGCGTCGACGTAGCCGGCCGAGGCCAGCTCGGCCAGCGCGGCCAGCGTGGTCGGCGACCGCAGGGCCCGGTCCCGCCGCCCGTGCACCAGCTGGAGGAGCTGGACGGCGAACTCCACGTCACGGATGCCGCCGCGACCCCGCTTGACCTCGCGGTCGAGCAGGCCCCGGCGGGCCAGCTGGCCCTCGGCCCTGGCCTTCATGGATCGGACCTGGCGCAGCTCGTCGGCGCCGAAGGGCCGGGTCCAGACGTGCTCGGCGGCGGCGGCGGTGAAGGCGGCACCCAGCGCCCGGTCGCCGGCGACGGGGCGGGCCTTGAGGAGGGCCTGGAACTCCCAGGTGTGCGCCCACCGGTCCCAGTAGGCCTGGTAGGACGCCAGGCTGCGCACCAGCGGACCGTCCCGGCCCTCCGGGCGCAGATCGGCGTCGACGCGAAAGCAGGTGCGGGCCACCTCCATCACGGGCCGGGCGTCCGCCTCCCCGACGAAGACCACGTCCACATCGCTCGCGTAGTTCAGCTCCCGCCCGCCGAGCTTGCCCATGCCGATCACGGCCAGGGCGTCACCGCCACGCTCTCGTCCCAGCTGGTACGACGCCTCCAGGACCTCGTCGGCCATCGCCGCCAGGTTGGCCCCGACGTCCTCGAGGGGGTCCAGCCCGGTCAGGTCACGGGCGGCGATCCGCAGCAGCTCGTGCTGCTTCCACGAGCTCACTCGGGCGGCGCTCTCGGCCGTGACCGGGGGCCGGCGATCGAGGTCACCCAGCACCTCCAGCGCGGTGGGGTCGCTCACCAGGAGGCGGGCCAGGAACCGGCTGGCGCCGATGACGGACACGAGGGTGGCGAGGAGCTCGCCGTCGGCGGCGAGGCGGTCGTGCAGGCCCGGGTGGGTCGCCTCGAGCTGCTCCAGAGCGATGTGCACCACCCCCGGCGTGGGGGATCGCTCGACCGCCTCGTCCACCGTGGTCATCGACGCGCATGATCGCGTACCGGCGCGCCGCTCCGCCCGCAGTGGGAGACGTCGGGCGGGCGGGCGTCGAGGCCCCGTTACTCTTCTGTGGTGGCCCGTGTGCGCCTCGCCGCCTGCCAGCTCGACACCATCGTCGGTGACCTGGAAGGCAACGTCGGGCGCATCCTCGAAGCGCTGGAGCAGGCCGAGGACGCGGGGGCCGACGTGGCGGTGTTCCCGGAGCTGGCCATCACCGGCTACCCGCCCGAGGACCTGTTGCTCAAGCCCGGCTTCGTCGAGGACAACCTCGAGGCGCTCGGCAAGCTGGCGGCGCGGACCGGCCGATGCGCCGCCGTGGTCGGCTTCGTGGACCGTGACCGGGACCTGTACAACGCGGCCGCCGTGTGCGCCGCCGGGTCGGTCCAAGGGACGTACCGGAAGCGCCTGCTGCCCAACTACGCCGTGTTCGACGAGCAGCGCTACTTCAGCCCGGGAGCCGGGGACATCACGCTCTTCGTGATCGGCGGCGTTCACTGCGGCGTCTCGGTGTGTGAGGACGCCTGGAGCCCCTCGGGGCCGATCGCCGAGGAGGCGGCGGGTGGCGCCGAGCTGGTGCTCAACCTCAACGCCTCTCCGTACCACGCCGGCCGGATGGCCGAGCGCGAGCGCATGCTGGCTACCCGGGCCGCCGACGCCTCGTGCGCGCTGGTCTACGTCAACCAGGTGGGCGGCCAGGACGAGCTGGTCTTCGACGGAGCCTCCCTGGTGCTCGACGCCACCGGCCAGGTGGTCGCGTCGGCGCCGCAGTTCGAGGAGACGGTGTTGGTGGTGGACCTGGAGGTCCGCCCGGTCTTCCGCAAGCGCCTCCTCGATCCCCGCGGGCGCGCCCCTGCGCCCCCGCTCCCCGCCGTGGTCGTCAGCGAGCGGCCGGCGGCCAACGACGACCGGCGGGAGCCGGACAGGGCCGAGCCGCTCCATCCCGTGGACGAGGTCTACGAGGCGCTGGTCCTCGGGTGTCGCGACTACGTCAGGAAGAACGGCTTCAGCGACGTCGTGGTCGGCCTGTCCGGCGGCATCGACTCCTCGTTGGTGTGCGCCTTGGCCGTCGACGCCGTCGGCGCCGAGCACGTCCACGGGGTGGCCATGCCATCGCGCTTCTCCAGCGAGGGATCCCGGTCGGACGCCTCCCTCCTCGCCGAGAACCTCGGCGTGGAGCTGCAGGTGATCCCCATCGAGCCCGCCCACGACGCCCTGCTCACCATGTTGTCCCCCTCCTTCGAGGGCAAGGAGGAGGACATCACCGAGGAGAACATCCAGTCCCGCATACGCGGCATCGTGCTCATGGCGCTGTCCAACAAGCACGGGTGGTTGGTGCTGACCACGGGGAACAAGAGCGAGATGGCGGTCGGGTACTCCACGCTCTACGGCGACACCGCCGGCGGCTTCGCCGTGATCAAGGACGTCCCGAAGACCCTCGTGTACGAGCTGTGCCGCCGGCGGAACCAACGGGCCGGGACCGAGCTCATCCCCGATGGCGTGATCACCAAGTCGCCGTCGGCCGAGCTTCGCCCCGACCAGCGCGACGACGACTCCCTTCCGCCCTACGAGGTGCTGGACCCCATCCTCGAGGCCTACGTCGAAGGCGATCTCACGGCAGGCGAGCTGGTCGAGGCCGGCTTCGACCCCGACCAGGTCCACCAGGTCGTGCGGCTGGTGGACCTGGCCGAGTACAAGCGCAGACAGACCCCGCCGGGGGTCCGGGTCACGCCGAAGGCCTTCGGCAAGGACCGCCGGGTGCCCATCACCAACCGGTACCGGGGCTGATCCAGCGGCGTGAGCGCCATGACGTCGGAGGAGGCGGCCCGGCGGGCGGGCCACCACAGGTGGACCGAGATGCGCCTCTTCGAGGTGATGGGCGGGTGGGTCCGCGGCGTGCCCGACGTGGACCTGAAGATCCGCGTCCACGGCGACGCCCACAAGCATGCCTGGCACGCCGAGCTGTGGCGTCAGCGCCTGCCGGGCCTGGACGAGCGGGCCCACGACCGCCTGACCGTGCCCCCGAGCGACGGCCTCGAGGCGGTCATGGAGGAACTGTCGGTGCTCGGATCCGAGGACGCAATGCTCCAGAAGCTCGTCGGGTTGTACTGGGTGGTCCTCCCGCACCTGGTGTCGACCTACCGGCATCACCGAAGGACGGCGACGGCGGTCACCGACGGCCCGGACCTCCGGATCCTCGACCTGGTGCTGCACGACGAGGAGGAGGACTGGATCCACGGGGAGCTGCTGGTCCGGTCGCTGCTCGGCTCCGAGCACGACGTGCACCAGGCGGCCGCTTGCGGAGCCCGCCTCGGATCTCGCCTGATGGCGGCCGGGGGGGACACCTTGACTCCGCCGGTATGGTGACCACGAGGAGGACTGGTCCCGCCTTCCCGGTCCTTCCGAGTACGCCTTCGCCGCAGCAGCCTAACCTCGTGGCCTGGAAGGGCATCCCAAGACGAAGGATGTGAGATCTTGCCGAAGGAGCGAGTCGAGCGGGACGACGAGGACCTCGTCCGGCTCTACCTCACTGACATCGGGCAATACCCCCTGCTCACCAAGGACGACGAGGTACGCCTGGCCCAGGCCATCGAGGTGGGCAACGACGGACGGGCGCAGCTGGACAAGCAGGCCAAGACCGTGAGCGCGGCCCGGCGCAGGGAGCTCCGGCGCCTGGTCAAGGCGGGCGAGGACGCCCAACGGACCTTCGTGCAGTCGAACCTGCGGCTCGTCGTGTCCATCGCCAAGAAGTACCAGGCCTCGGGCCTGCCCCTTCTCGACCTGATCCAGGAAGGGAACCTGGGGCTGATGCACGCCGTCGAGAAGTTCGACTGGCGCAAGGGCTTCAAGTTCTCGACCTACGCCACGTGGTGGATCCGCCAGGCCATCACCCGGGGCATCGCCAACACGGGCCGCACCATCCGCCTGCCCGTCCACGCCGGTGACACCTTGGCCCGCCTGCAGAAGGCGAGGGCCCGTCTGGAGCTCAAGCTCGGCCGGCCGGCCACCTTGGCCGAGCTGTCCGCCGAGGTCGAGATGCCCGAGGAGAAGGTCACCGAGGCCCTGCGCTTCGCCGCCGAGCCGCTCTCGCTCTCGGAGCCCCTGCGGGAGGACGGCGACGCCGAGCTGGGTGACGTGGTGGAGGACCGCTCCGCCGAGTCGCCCTTCGAGGTGGCGGCCACGTCGCTGTTGCCGGAGGAGATCTCGCGCCTCCTCGGGCCCCTCGACGAACGGGAGCGGGAGATCCTGCGGCTGCGCTTCGGCCTCGATCGGGGCGAGCCCCGCACCCTCGAGGAGGTGGGGGAGCACTTCAACCTCACGCGGGAGCGCATCCGCCAGATCGAGGCCCGGGCCATGTCGAAGCTGCGTCACCCCTCGAGCGACACCGGCGCCCGTGATCTGTTGACCGTGTGATGGCGCCCGCCATGCGCCAAGCGCGCTAGACGCGGCGGCGTGGCGGTGGGCTCGGTGAGGTACCTCGGGGGGCCGGTGCTCGTGGCCCTCCTGGGCGTGGTGATCATCGCCCTCCTGGGGGCTTCGGCGCTGGCCGTTCCCACCGTGGCCGCCAGCGCGGCGCTCCCGGTGGCTTCGTCGCCGGCGCCAGTGGCGAACGGCCCCGTCCCCTCCGTCGTGGCCGCTCCTCGCACGAGCCCGCGTCCGAGGACCGCCGTCGTCCCCCGCGCCGCTCCCCCCGTCCAGGAGGCGCCGCCGCCTGCCCCAGCGCCGGTCCAGCCCCAGCTGGTGCCACCGACACCCCTGGTCCCCGCGCCCCTTCCACCCGTCACCGTGCCGATCGCCCGTGGCCCACGGGCCGAGGTGGTGCGGGCCGTCGAGGTCCTGGGCGGGCTCGACTACCCATGGCAGAGGCTCGGGTTCTCCATCGTCTTCCTCGCTCCCCGGCGAGGGGTGCTGGGCGCCGCCTTCCTCGAAGAGCGCCGCATCGAGATCTACGTGCGGCCCGAGCAGGAGAAGCTCGAGCTGGCCCACGTGATCGCCCACGAGATCGGCCATGCCGTGGACTTCACCTACGGCACGTCCGCCCGACGGGCCGAGTGGATGCGCCTGCGGGGCCTCGACCCGGCCTGGCCATGGCCGGCCTGTCCGGGCTGTCCCGATTACGCCACACCGGCGGGGGACTTCGCCGAGGTCTTCGCCTACTGGCTGGCCGGCCCCGACTCGGGGTTCAAGGGGCGCCTGGCCGGACCGCCGCTGCCGGCCGACCTCGAGGTCCTGACCCCCTTCTTCTGGCCCTGAGGGATCAGTTCCTCCGTTCCTGAGGGTGCCCCGGACGACCGAGGCTCAGCGGAGCTCAGCGGAGGTGGACGGGAATCGAACCCGCCGGACGGGGATCGCCCGTCCCACCCGCTTTGAAGGCGGGGGAGCCCACCAGGTGCCCGGACACCTCCTCGTCGGCGATCACGGCTGCACGCTGCGAACGCCGGCCGTGCGACCCTACTAGTGTCGCCGGCCATGAAGAAGCTGCTGCTGCTCGTGATCCTCGTCGCCCTGGGGGCCGTGGCCGCCAAGAAGCTGCGGGTGGAGTAACCGCACTCCTGCTAGGAGGCCGTCCGAGCGACTCACAGCTCCTGCTCACGGCCCAGGAGCCGCTCGAACTCCCGGGCCACCACGGCCTCCGCGTGCTCAGGCGTGTTTCGACGAGCCCGCACGGCGCCGAGGACGATCGAGCGGGACGACAAGAACCGCTGCTCGGCCAGGGCGGACAGGAACAGGATCGCCGTCAGGAGCGCGATGGTCCCGGGGATGAAGACGAGCAGCCATGCAGCGGCCACGCCGTCTTCGTTGCCAGCCCTTCCTTCGGTGAAACCAACCCCTTGCGCGTCCTGACCTCGCCGTCGTAGAGTCCGCCCGAGCCCTTCCCCTCGGAGCTGTTCCGGCGCGCCCTGAGGGAGGGCACATGCTCATCGCCTGCTGGTCCGTCAAGGGCGGGAGTGGCACCACCGTGGTGGCTGCCGCCCTGGCCCTGATCCTCGCCCGCTCGGCAGCCCCGGGCACGGTCGCCGTCGACCTCGCGGGGGACCTGCCCGCTGTCCTCGGGCTGCCCGAGCCCACCGGGGCAGGCGTCAGCGACTGGCTGGGGGCCGGCCCCGACGTCCCGTCCGACGCCCTCGCCCGCCTCGAGGTGGACGCCGGGCAGGGCCTGCGCCTCCTGCCCCGAGGTGCCGGTCCCCTCGCCGCCGCCGGTGGCGAGCGGCTGGCCTCCGCCCTCTGTGGGCACGGCCGGGTGGTGGTGGACTGCAGCTCCGGCTCCGAGCCGGTGGGCCTGGCCGTCGCCGCCTCGGCATCGCTCTCCCTCCTCGTCCTTCGGCCGTGCTACCTGGCGCTGCGCCGGGCCCTCGCCGCCCCCCTCCGCCCCTCCGGCGTGATCCTGGTCGACGAGCCCGGGCGGTCGCTGGGCCGGGGCGACGTGGAGGAGGTCCTGGGCGTGCCGGTCCGGGCCAGGGTGGCCTGGGACCCGACGGTGGCGAGATGCGTCGATGCGGGACTGCTGGCCGGTCGTGTGCCCCGCGCCCTCGAGCGGGCCCTGCGCCAGGCGGCATGAGCGTGACCCACCCCCAGTCCCCCCACGGGTCGAGGGTGACCTTGGCCGAGCGGGTTCATGCCCGCCTGGTGCGCGAGGTGGAACCCGGCGCCTCGGTGGTGGCGGCGTCGGTGGCCGGCATGGTCCGCCAGGAGGCCCCGTTGCTGGGTGCGTCGGAGGTGGATGGGCTGGTGGCCGACGTGCTGGCCCGGGCCACCGGCCTCGGGCCCCTGGAGCCGCTGCTGGCCGACCCGGAGGTCACTGAGGTGATGGTGGTGGGCCCCGGTCGAGTGTGGGTGGAACGGGGGGGCGCCCTCCACCGCGTCGACATGGCCCTCGACTCGTCGACCACCGAACACCTCATCGAACGGGTGGTGGGGCCGCTGGGCCTTCGGGTCGACCGGTCCTCGCCGATGGTCGACGCCCGGCTTCCCGACGGTTCACGGGTGAACGCCGTGGTACCGCCACTGGCCGTCGACGGGCCCTGCCTCACCATTCGCCGCTTCGCCGCTCGGGCCATCCCACTCCAGCGATTCTGCCCTCCCGGCGTGGCCGCCCTGTTGGGCTGGGCCGTCCGGGGCCGCATGAACGTCCTCGTGTCGGGGGGGACGTCGTCGGGCAAGACGACGCTCCTCAACGCGTTGGCCGCGGAGATCCCCCCTGGCGAGCGCATCATCACGGTGGAGGACGCCGCCGAGCTGCAGCTGCCCCAGGAGCACGTGGTCCGCCTCGAGGCTCGCCCGCCCAATGCCGATGGCGCCGGCCAGGTCCGGGTGGGGGACTTGGTTCGCAACGCGCTGCGCATGCGTCCCGACCGCATCGTGGTGGGCGAGGTTCGGGACGCCGCTGCCCTCGACATGCTCCAGGCCATGAACACCGGCCACGAGGGAACGCTCTCCACCTGCCACGCCAACAGCCCGGTGGACGCCCTGCGGCGCGTGGAGACCATGGTTCTCATGGGCGACGTCGGCCTCCCGCTCACCGCCGTCCGCGAGCAGGTGTCTTCGGTCATCGACCTCGTCGTGCAGGTGGCCCGCCGCCTGGGTGGGTCCCGCCACGTCGTCGAGGTGGCCGAGGTGGAGGGCGGGTGCGGGGTCCGCCGCCTGGCGGGCCCGGGAGGGGTGGAGCGGCTGCCGCTCCGAACCCCGCGGTCGGAGGGGGCCCCGCCGCCCAACGAGGGCTGGCAGGTCGGGTGAACACCCCCGGAACGCTCGTCGCCCTTCTCGTGCTGGGCACCCTCTCGGCCGTTCGGGCCGCGGCCGGTTCTCGGCGACGCAGCACCGTGCACGGTCGCCTCGGTCCCGCCCTCACCCGTACTCATGGTGGCGGGGTCGGTCCGGGCCCAGGCCGGTGGGCGGATTCGGTCCCACCTCTCTGGCTGGGGGCCCGTCTGGAGCAGGCCGGCCTCACCGTGGGCGCCGCCACCGTGTGGAGGTGGTGGCTGGCCGGGGCGGGAGCCCTCACGCTGGTCGGGCTCTGGGTCGGCGGGCCGGCAGCCGGCCTGGTGGGCGCCGGCGCGTCGGCGACTGGTCCGATGGTGGCCTGGCGGCTGTTGCGTCATGGCGGCCACCGGGCGCTGGAAGCGGCGCTGCCGGCCGCCGTCGACGAGGTGGCGCGGGGCCTGCGGTCGGGAGCTTCGCTGCGCCAGGCGCTGGCCGAGGCGGGCCGGGCCACGCCGGGCCCTCTGGGCCTCGACCTGTCGCAGGT
>JALYHF010000362.1 GCA_030776745.1 Actinomycetota bacterium
TCGTCGGCCACCACCCAGCCCCGCACGCGCCGGCCGTGCAGGTCGATGCGGACGATCGTGCCCACCCGCACGTCGCCGGCCAGGTGAACCGGGACCAGGTAGTCGAAGGCCTTGTCGATGGCGGGCACGTCGGGCAGGACCCGGACGACCCGAGGGGGCGGGGGGGCGCCACCCCCGCCTCCGGCGATCAGAGGGCCAGGGCCCGCTTGACGTCGTCCAGCCGGGACAGGCTCTCCCAGGTGAACTCCTTCTCCGAGCGCCCGAAGTGCCCGTAGGCCGCCGTGCGCTTGTAGATGGGCCGGCGCAGCTTCAGGTCCCGGACGATGGCCGCAGGGCGCAGGTCGAAGACCTCCTGGAGAACGGTCGACACCGTCTGGGGGTCGACCTCCTCGGTCCCGAAGGTGTCGACCATCACCGACACCGGCCGGGCCACGCCGATGGCGTAGGCCACCTGGATCTCGCACCGGCGGGCCGCTCCCGAGGCCACCACGTGCTTGGCCATCCAACGGGCGGCGTAGGCGGCGGAGCGGTCCACCTTGGTGGGGTCCTTGCCGGAGAAGGCGCCACCGCCGTGGCGGGCGGCGCCACCGTAGGTGTCCACGATGATCTTGCGACCGGTGAGGCCGGTGTCGGCGTGGGGGCCGCCGAGCTCGAAGCGACCGGTGGGGTTGGCCAGCACGCGGTAGCGGTCGCCGGCGAAGGCGGCCGGCAGCATGGGGTGGATGACGTGCTCGGTGAGGTCGGGCTTCAGCAGGGTCTCGAGATCGAGCCCGGGCTGGTGCTGGGTGGAGATGAGGACGGTCGAGAGGGCCACCGGACGCCCGTCCTCGTAGTCGAAGGTGACCTGCGTCTTGCCGTCGGGGCGGAGATAGGGCAGGACACCGGCCTTGCGCACCTCGGAGAGCCGCTGGGCCAGACGGTGCGCCAGCCAGATGGGGAGCGGCATGAGGTCGTCGGTCTCGTCGCAGGCGTAGCCGAACATCATCCCCTGGTCGCCGGCCCCCTGGTTGTCGAGGTCCTCCTCCTCCGAGGTGGCCCCCGTGCGGTGCTCGAAGGCCTCGTCCACGCCCTGGGCGATGTCGGGCGACTGCTCGTCGATGGAGGTGATCACGCCGCAGGTGTGGCCGTCGAAACCGTACGACTCGCGGTCGTAGCCGATGTCGCACACGGTGTGGCGCACCAGCCTGGGGATGTCGATGTACGCCTCGGTGGTGATCTCGCCGGCCACGACCACCAACCCGGTGGTGAGCAGCGTCTCGCACGCCACTCGCCCGGTGGGGTCCTCGGCCAGGATGGCGTCGAGGATGGCGTCGGAGATCTGGTCGGCCATCTTGTCCGGATGGCCCTCGGTCACGGACTCCGAGGTGAAGGTGGAGCGGGTGCTCAACGTCGTCTCCTTGCGATCTGGGACACCGCCTCGAGCACGAGGCGCGCCACCTCTCGTTTCCCTGTCAGCGGCACAGTCTGGTCGCTCCCGTCGGCGGCGACCAGTGTCACGCTGTTGGTGTCGTGGCCGAAGCCGGCATCGGCGGCCGAGACGTCGTTGGCCACGACGAGGTCGAGGCGCTTCGCTCGCAGCTTGGCGGCAGCCTGGTCCCGCACGTCGTGGGTCTCCGCCGCGAAGCCCACCAGCACCTGGCCGGGCCGTTTGCGCTGGCCCAGAGCGGCCAGGATGTCGGGCGTGGGCTCGAGGACGAGCTCGGGCACGCCGTCGCCCTTCTTCAGCTTCCGCTCGGCGGCGGCCTTGGGCCGGAAGTCGGCCACGGCCGCGGCCATGATGACCACGTCGGCCGCCCCGCTGCGCGACACCACCGCCTCCTCCATCTCGGCTGCGGTCTCGACCTCGACCACCTCGACCCCGGGAGCGACGGGCAGCGACGCCGTGGTGACCAACGTCACAGTGGCGCCCCTGGCCGCCGCTTCGTCGGCCAGGGCGTGGCCCTGCTTGCCCGACGACCGGTTCCCCAGGAAGCGGACCGGGTCGACCGGCTCCCTGGTGCCACCCGCGGTGACGAGGACCCGCAGACCGGTCAGGTCGGCGCCGGTGGCGAGGACGGCGGCCGCCTCGGCGACGATCGAGTCCGGCTCGCCCAGGCGGCCGATCCCCACGTCGCCGCCGGCCAGCCGGCCCACCCCCGGCTCGAGCACGTGCACCCCCCGTCGGCGGAGCAGCGCCACGTTGTCCTGGACGGCGGGGTGCTCCCACATCTCGGTGTGCATGGCCGGGCACACCAGCACCGGGGCCCGGGTGGCGAGCAGCGTGGCCGTCAAGAGGTCGTCCGACAGGCCGGCGGCGTAGGCGGCGAGGACCCGGGCGGTGGCGGGCGCCACGAGAACCAGGTCGGCCCTCCCGGCCAGGCGGATGTGGGGGGCCGGCTCGAGGCCCTCCCACAGCGACGTGCGGACGTTCTCGGACGCCAACGCCGACAAGGTGGTGGGGCCTACGAACCGGGTGGCGCCCTCGGTCATCACCGGGGAGACGAAGGCACCGGCGTCGACCAGGCGCCGGCACACCTCCACCGCCTTGTAGGCGGCGATCCCGCCGCAGACCCCGAGGACGACGTGGCGGCCGGAAAGGACGGGGACGCCCTCCCCCGTTACTCCGTCTCCTCGGGGCGGGTGAAGGTGATCTTGTCCTCGGCGATCTCCTCCAGGGCGATCGTCAGCGGCTTGCGGGACACGGAGGCGACCTGGGGCGGCACGAGGGCGCCGAGGCCCTCACCCAGCTGGTTGAAGTAGGAGTTCACCTGACGGGCCCGGCGCGCCGAGAGGGTGACCAAGGTGAACTTCGAGTCCACCTTCTCCAGGAGGGTCTCGATGGGCGGGTCCATCATGGTGGGCAGCCGCGGGGCCATGGGTTCCTCTCTCACGAGCCGTCCCGCCTCACCTCTCGGTGGTCGGACGGTTCCGGTAGCGCCCGAGTATACCGGCAGCCTCCTCCACGGCCCGTTCCAAGTCGTCGTTGACGATCACCTCGTTGGCCAGGGCGCGCCCCACGGACTCCTCGTGCGCTCCGAGGGCGAGCCGCTGGGCGATCTGCTCCTCGTCGTCACCGCGCGCCCGCATCCGTTCCGCTTGCACCTCCGGGGAGGGGGCCACCACGAGCAGCACCACCGCGTCGGGGTGGCGCTGGCGCACCTGGGCGGCACCCTGCACGTCGATCTCCAGGACGACGTCGGCCCCGGGCGGTGGGTCCGGCAGAGGCGTGCCGTAGAGCTCGTGGTTGCTGTCGAGCTCGGCCCATTCGAGGAAGCCGCCCGTCTTCACCCGTTCCAGGAAGGTGGGGCGGTCGACGAAGGTGTAGGCGGTGTCGTTCTCGCCGGGGCGGCGGGGCCGGGTGGTCCACGACCGGCTCAGCCACAGCTCGGGGGCGCGGTCGACCAGACGCGACACGAGCGTTCCCTTGCCGACGCCCCCGGGCCCGGAGACGACGAAGATCAGTGCTTGCCGAACTGCTTCAGCAGGGCCTCACGCTGGTTGGCACCGAGGCCCCGGATCCGCCTGGTCGGGCTGATCCCGAGCTCGGCCATGAGGCGGCGGGCCTTGACCTTTCCCAGCCCCGGCAGGGACTCCAGCACGACGAGGACCTTGGTCCTCGCCATCACCTCGTCCCTGTCGGCCTGCTCCAGGAGCTCGGCGAGCGTGATGGAGCCCATCTTCAGCTTTTCCCTCAGCTCGGCGCGCTGGCGGCGGTCGGCGCCCGCCTTGGCCAGCGCAGCCTTTCGCTGCTCGGGCGACAGGTCAGGAGGCAGCGGCATGGCCGGCACCCTAGCGCGATGCGTCCGGGCCGTCGTCCGGCGGGCGGCGGCGCTCGAGGGCCAGCCCTCCCAGGATGTGGGAGGCCGCCTCGGCCCGATCGGGCGCGGCCGTGACGGCCCTGCCGATGACCAGCAGGTCGGCGCCGGCGTCCAGCGCCGCCTGCGGCGTGGACGTGCGGGCCTGGTCGTGGCCGCTGGTCCCCGCCGGGCGGATGCCGGGCACGACGGTGATCAATCGTGGCGCCAGCTGCTTGGCCTCTCGAACGTCGGACGCGGCACACACGATCCCGCCGCAGCGGGCCTCGAGGGCCACCCGTACCCGCTTGCCCAGGACGTGCGGGGGGGCGTCGGGGTCGCTGGTCAGCACGGTGACGGCCAGGGCGACCGGGGGGGGCAGGCCCGCCCTGCTGGCGCCGTCGGCCAGACCCTCGACCCCGCCCTGCAGCATGGACGGGCCGCCGGCGGCGTGGAGGGTGAGGTACGAGGCGCCCAGCGCGCCGATCACCTGCGCCGCCCTCCGAACCGTGGTGGGGATGTCGTGCAGCTTGAGGTCGAGGAAGACTCGGTAGCCGAGGCCGACCATCTCCACCACGGCGTCGGGGCCGGCCGCGCTGAACAGCTCGAGGCCGACCTTGGCCACGCCGAACCACGGCCGCAGCTCGCGGGCCAGGCGCGTGGCCTGCACCACGTCGTCGACGTCGAGGGCGACGGCCAGGCGGTTGCGCAGGTCGGCCGCACCGCGCGTACGGCTCTCAGTCATGGGCTGCTCCGGTGAGGTCGGCGGTGCGGGCCACATCATGCCGCTGGCACCAGCTCGTCAGCTCCCGCAACACCCGCCCGCTCGCCCTCGGATCGGCGAAGGTGGCGGTTCCCACCTGGACGGCGTCCGCCCCCGCCAGCATGAGCTCGACGGCGGCCTCGCCACCGGCCACGCCCCCGACGCCCACGATGGCCACGTCGGCGAACGCCGCTCGGCACTCGTACACCGCCCGCACGGCCACGGGATGGATGGCAGGACCGGAGAGGCCACCCCCTCCGGCACCGAGGCGCGACCGGCGGGTGGCCGGGTCGATGGCCATGCCCATGACCGTGTTGACCAGGGTGAGCGCCTCGGCCCCGGACGCCACGGCCGCTCCGGCGATCTCGACGATGTCGGTCACGTTGGGGCTGAGCTTGGCCCAGCGGGCACGGCCGCAGCCCTCCGTGGCGGCGACCACATCTGCGGTGGCCGACGCCGAGTGGGCGAACACGCGGCGACGCTCCTCCACGTTCGGGCAGCTGAGGTTGACCTCCACGGCCACCACCTCGGGTGGCGCCCCGGCCAGCATGGCCGCCGCCTTGGCGTACTCCTCGACGCTGAAGCCCCAGATGCTGGCCACCACCCGGGCCCCGCAGGCGCGGAGGGCGGGTAGCTCGTGGTCGAGCCAGGCCTCGACCCCCGGGCCCTGCAGGCCGACGCTGTTCAACATCCCTGCCGGCGTCTGGTGGAGGCGAGGGCTGGGGTTGCCCGGATAGGGCGAAGCGGAGAGCGACTTCACCACCACGGCGCCGAGCTCCGAGAGGTCCAGGTACGGCGCCAGCTCGGCGCCGTGGCCGGCGGTGCCCGACGCGGTCATGACGGGGTTGGGCAGGACCACCGAGCCCACCTGTGTGCGAAGGTCGACCGCCGGCCGCCGGGAGGACGTCACAGAGGGAGCCGTAGCTGGTCACCCTCCAGGAACTCCTGGAGGCTGCGCACGGCCAACCCGTGACGGCCCCAGTCGGCGATCCCGGCCGCCGCCGCCCGGGCCGCCGCCACCGTGGTGAGGCAGGGGACCTTGTGCACGCTGGCGGCGGTACGGATGTAGGCGCCGTCGGCTCGCGGGCCGCGACCCCTGGGCGTGTTGACCACCAGCTGGACCTTGCCGCTGGCGATGAGCTCCACCGCCGAGGGCCCCCCGCCCCGGTCTCCGACCTTGGCCACCACGGCTTCGACCGGAACCCCGCTCTCCTCCAGGTGGGCGGCGGTGCCGGCCGTGGCCATCAGCGAGAAGCCCAGCTCCACGAAGCGGCTGGCGGCGGCCACGCCCGCCGCCTTGTCCCGTTCGGCCAGGGAGAAGAACACCGAGCCGGACTCGGGGAGACGGTCGCCCGCGGCGATCTGGCTCTTGGCGAAGGCCAGCCCGAAGGTGGTGTCGATCCCCATGACCTCGCCGGTGGCGCGCATCTCGGGGCCGAGGAGGGTGTCCACGTCGGGGAACCGGCTGAAGGGCAGCACCGCCTCCTTCACGCTGACGTGGCCGCCGGTGACGGCCTCGGGGAGGACGCCCTTGTCGCGCAGCTGGTCCAGGGTGGCTCCCACCATGACCAGGGCGGCCACCTTGGCCAGAGGGACGCCGGTGGCCTTGGCCACGAAGGGCACGGTGCGGCTGGCGCGGGGGTTGGCCTCGATGACGAAGACCTGGTCGTGCTTGACGGCGTACTGCACGTTGATCGGGCCCCGGACGTCCAGGGCGGCGGCGATGGCCTCGGTGTAGCCCTCGATCACCTCGACCACCGAACGGGGCAGCGTGGGGGGAGGGATCACGCAGGCCGAGTCGCCCGAGTGCACGCCCGCCTCCTCCACGTGCTCCATGACGGCGCCGATGACCAGGTCACCGGTGGCGTCCCGCACGGCGTCGACGTCCACCTCGATGGCGTCCTCGAGGAAGCGGTCGATCAACACCGGGCGCTCGGCCGACAGGCCTCCCTCTCGACCCCCGAAGGCGGCCAGCTGGGCCATGGCCTGGCGCAGGCTCCGCTCGTCGTAGACGATCTCCATGGCCCGGCCGCCCAGCACGTAGCTCGGTCGCACAAGGGCGGGGTAGCCGATGCGGGCCACGATGGACAGCGCCTGGTCCACGGTGAGGGCGGTCCCGCCCGCCGGCTGCGGGATCTCCAGCCGGGCGCACAGGGCGTTCCAGCGCTCGCGGTCCTCGGCCAGGTCGATGGACTCCGGGCTGGTGCCGAGCACGGCGAAGCCGGCCTGCTCGATCTGGTGGGCCAGCTTGAGCGGCGTCTGGCCACCGAGGCCGACGACGACGCCATGGGGCCGCTCGGCCTCGAGCACGTTCCGCACGTCCTCGACGGTGAGGGGCTCGAAGTAGAGGCGGTCGCTCGTGTCGTAGTCGGTGGAGACCGTCTCGGGGTTGCAGTTGACCATGATGGTCTCGAAGCCGGCGTCGCGCAGGGCGAAGCTGGCGTGCACGCAGCAGTAGTCGAACTCGATCCCCTGGCCGATGCGGTTCGGCCCCGAGCCGAGGATGACGACCTTGGGCCGGTCGCTGGGTCGGGCCTCGTCCTCGTCCTCGTAGGTCGAGTAGTGGTACGGCGTGCGGGCGTCGAACTCGGCGCCGCACGTGTCCACCGTCTTGTACGTGGCCGCCACCCCGCAACCGAGCCGGGCCGCCCGCACGGTCCCCTCGTCCGTTCCCCAGAGGTGGGCCAGCTGGGCATCGGCGAAGCCGAGGCGCTTGGCCCGGCGCCAGTCCGCCCTGGCCATGCCGGCCAGCCCCACCTCGGCCAGGTGCCTGCGCTCCTCGACGATGCGGCTGATCTGGTCGAGGAACCAGGCGTCCACGCGCGTCGCCGCGCCCAGGCGCTCCACGCTGATGCCCCGACGCAGCGCCGCCTCCAGCTGGAAGGGGCGATCCGGGGTGGCCACGGCGGCCCGGCGCACGAGGTCGTCGTCGTCGACGTCGTCGAGGAGCGACTCGGCCGGGTCGCAGTTGAGGCCCAGACGGCCGTGCTCCAGCGAGCGCAGCCCCTTCTGCAGGGACTCCGGGAACGTGCGGCCGATGGCCATGGCCTCGCCCACGGACTGCATCCGCGTGCCCAGCACGTCGGGGGTGCCGGGGAACTTCTCGAAGGCCCACCGGGGCACCTTGGTGACCACGTAGTCGATGGTCGGCTCGAAGCTGGCCGGCGTCTCCCCGGTGATGTCGTTGGCGATCTCGTCGAGGGTGTACCCGACGGCCAGGCGGGCGGCGATCTTGGCGATGGGGAACCCCGTCGCCTTCGAGGCCAGGGCGCTCGAGCGGCTCACCCGGGGGTTCATCTCGATGACCACCATGTCGCCGTCGTCGGGGTTGGTGGCGAACTGGATGTTGGACCCGCCCGTCTCGACGCCGATCCGGCGGATGCAGGCGAAGGCGGCGTCGCGCATGCGCTGGTACTCCACGTCGGAGAGGGTCTGGGCCGGTGCCACGGTGATGGAGTCGCCCGTGTGCACGCCCATGGGGTCGAAGTTCTCGATGGAGCAGACGACCACGCAGTTGTCGGCCCTGTCCCGCATCACCTCGAGCTCGTACTCCTTCCACCCGGCGATGGAGTGCTCGATCAGGACCTCGTCGATGGGGCTGGCGTCGATGCCGACGGCCGCCATCCGCGCCAGCGACTCCCGGTCGTGGGCGATCCCGGTGCCGGCGCCGCCCAGGATGTAGGAGGGGCGCACGATGAGCGGGTAGCCGATGCGCTCCGCCACCTCGAGCGCCTCGTCCACCCGGTAGGCGAAGCCGGAGGCCGGCACGGCCAGCCCGATGTCGGTCATGGCCGCCTTGAACCGCTCGCGGTCCTCGGCGGTGGCGATGGCGTCCGGCTTGGCGCCGATCATCTCGACGCCGAGCTGTTCCAGCACCCCCCGCTGGTGCAGAGCCATGGCCAGGTTGAGCGCCGTCTGCCCGCCGAGGGTGGGGAGCACGGCGTCGGGGCGCTCCCGCCCGACGATGGCGGCCAGGATGTCGGCGCTGAGGGGCTCGATGTAGGTGCGGTAGGCGAACTCGGGGTCCGTCATGATGGTGGCCGGGTTGGAGTTGGCCAGGATCACGCGGTAGCCCTCGTCCCGCAGGACGCGGCAGGCCTGGGTCCCGGAGTAGTCGAACTCCGAGGCCTGCCCGATGACGATGGGCCCCGACCCGATGACGAGGATGGACTCGATGTCGGTGCGCTTCATGCCCCACGCTCCATGAGCTCGCGGAACTGCTGGAAGAGGTAGCGGGCGTCGTGGGGGCCGGGGCCCGCCTCGGGGTGGTACTGGACGCTGAAGGCGGGCACGTCCCGACAGCGCAGGCCCTCCACCACGCCGTCGTTGAGGTTGACGTGGGTGACCTCGGCGCCGGCCACGGAGCCCTCGGCCACCGCGTAGTTGTGGTTCTGGCTGGTGATCTCCACGGCCGCGTCGGACATGCGGCGAACCGGGTGGTTGCCGCCGTGGTGGCCGAACTTGAGCTTGAACGTCTCCCCGCCCAGCGCCGCCCCCAGCAGCTGGTGACCCAGGCAGATGCCGAAGACCGGCACGGCACCGAGGAGGTGGCGGATGTTCTCCTGGGCACCCCCGAGGGCGGCGGGGTCGCCCGGTCCGTTCGAGAGGAACACGCCATGGGGCCGACGAGCCAGCACCTCGCTGGCCGGGGTCGAGGCGGGCACGACCTCCACGCTGGCCATGGTGCCCAGGTGACGCAGGATCGTCCGCTTGATCCCGTAGTCGTAGGCCACGACCCGCAGCGGCCCCTCGCCGCACGTGTAGGGCCGCGCCGTGGTGACGGTGGCGACCAGGTCGACGCCCTCCGTGCTCGGCTCGGCCGCCGCCGCCGCCTTCAGCGCCGCCTCGTCCGCCGTCCCGAAGGCGCAGGGCATGGAGCCGGCCTCTCGCAGGTGACGGGTGAGGCGTCGCGTGTCCACACCGGTCATCGCCGGAACGCCGTGGCGGGCGAGGAACGAGGAGACGTCCTCGGCCGAACGCCAGCTGCTGGGCCGTCGGGAGAGGTCCCGCACGATCACTCCTCGGCAGAACGGCCGCCGGCTCTCGTCGTCCTCCGGCGTCACCCCGTAGTTGCCGATGTGGGGGTAGGTGAAGGCGATCACCTGACCGGCGTAGGAGGGATCCGTGATGACCTCCTGGTAGCCGCTCATGACGGTGTTGAACACGGCCTCCCCCGTCGCCACCCCGTCGGGCGAGGGCGCTCCGGCCGCTTCTCCCTCGAAGCTGGTGCCGTCGGCCAGGACGAGCAGCGCCTCCCGGGGGCGGCTCATCGGGTGGCCTCGCCGTCGACGACCACGGGCTCGCCCCGCAGCAGCGTGTGGCGGACCCGACCGGTGAGCTTCCTTCCGGCGAAGGGGGTGTTGCGGCTGCGGCTGGAGAGGCGATCGGGCTCGACCACCCAGGTGGCGGCCGGGTCGATGACGCAGAGGTTCGCCGGGACCCCCTCGGCCACCGGGCCGCCGTGCTGGCCCGACAGACCGGCGATGCCGGCCGGCTGCCACGACATGAGGGCCAGCACCCGCTCCATGGGGAGGCCCGGCCCGTCGCCGGCCGCCGTCACGAGCTCGGTGAGGGCCAGGGCCAGCGCCGTCTCCAGCCCCACCATGCCCGGCGGTGCCTGGTCGAAGGGCGCCTCCTTGGCCTCCTGGCTGTGGGGGGCGTGGTCAGTGGCGATGGCGTCGACCGTGCCCGAGGCCAGCGCCGCCTTCAGCGCCGCCACGTCGGCCGCCGTCCGCAGCGGGGGGTTCACCTTGAAGGCGGTGTCGTAGGACGCCACGTGGGCGTCCGTGAGGGTGAAGTGGTGGGGGGCGACCTCGGCCGTGATCGGGAGCCCCTCGGCCTTGGCTTCGGCGACGAGGGCCACGGAGCGAGCGGTGGACAGGTGGAGGAAGTGGACGGGGGCCCCCGTGAGACGGCACAGGGCGATGTCGCGCCGCACCATGACCTCCTCGGCCTCGGCCGGGGCGCCCGGGATGCCCAGGCGGCTGGACCACTCCCCCTCGTGCATGTGGCCCCCAGCGGCGAGGGCGGCGTCCTCGCAGTGCTGGGCCAGCGTGATGCCGAGCGCCGAGGCATACTCCAGGGCCCGGCGCATCAGCCGGGCGTCCTGCACGCCGTCGCCGTCGTCGGTGAACAAGCGGACGCCCAGCGCGGCCATCTCTGCCAGCGGAGCCAGTTGCGACCCCCGGCGCCCGACGGTGATGGCGCCGGCCACCCGCACGTCGCACGACGCGCCCGCACCGAGGTCCAGGACGTGGCGGGCCACGGCGGCGGAGTCGATGGCCGGCTCGGTGTTGGGCATGGCCACCACGGCGGTGTAGCCACCCAGGGCGGCGGCCCGGGACCCCGTCTCCACCGTCTCGGCCTCCTCCCGGCCCGGCTCTCGCAGGTGGGCGTGCAGGTCGACCAGCCCCGGGACGACGAGGCACCCCGAGGCGTCGAGCACCGGCGCCCCCTCGAGGCCTTCACCGACGGCGGCCACCCGCTGGCCCCGGACCAGCACGTCGGCCGTCCTGGCACCCGTCGCGTCCACCACCGTGCCGCCCCGGATCACCAGCTCGGTCTGGTCACTCGCCTCACTCGCCAAGGTCGGCTCCCGCCCCGAGCAGCAGGTACAGCACGGCCATCCGCACGGCCACGCCGTTGGCCACCTGGTCGCTGATGACGGCGCCGGGCAGGGCGGCCACCTCGGCGGCGATCTCCACCCCGCGGTTCATGGGGCCGGGATGCATGACCAGGGCGTCCTCCTGGAGCAACGAGGCCCGCCGGGTGGTCAGCCCGTAGCCGGCGGTGTACTCGCGAAGGGACGGCACGAGGGCCTCCGTCATACGCTCCCTCTGGACCCGCAGCAGATACACCACGTCGGTCTTGGGGAGCTCACCGTCGAGGTCGTGGCTGACGCTCACCGGCCAGCCCGCCAGGCTGGGGGGCAGCAGCGTGGGCGGCGCCACCAGGGTGACCTCGGCGCCGAGGGCGGTGAAGGCCAGGACGTCGGAGCGGGCCACCCTGCTGTGCTTGACGTCGCCCACGATGGCGACCCGCAGCCCGGCCAGCGTGCCCCGGCGCTGCCGGATGGTGTAGCAGTCGAGCAGGGCCTGCGTCGGGTGCTCGTGCCACCCGTCGCCGGCGTTGACCACCGACGCCCCCGTCCAGGACGCGACCTGCCAGGGCACGCCGGCCGAGGAGTGGCGCACGACCAGGGCGTCGATGCCCATGGCGTCGATGGTCTGGACTGTGTCCCGCAGGCACTCCCCCTTCTGCACGGCCGAGGTGGCCACCGTGAAGTTCATGACATCGGCCGACAGGCGCCGGGCCGCGGTCTCGAAGGAGAGGCGGGTACGGGTGGAGTCCTCGTAGAACAACGACACCACCGTCTTGCCCCGCAGGGCCGGGACCTTGGGGATGGCGCGCGAGCTGACCTCGACGAAGGAGTCGGTGACCCGCAGGACCTCCTCGATCCCCTCCGCGCCCAGGTCCTCCACCGACAGCAGGTGCCCGGGGCGGCGCTGCTCGGTGGCGGTCGAGCTCACCGGCGCACCTCCCCGATGGCCACGCCGTCCGGCGTCACGTCCACCATCTCGTCGCGGCGGGTCGGGAGGTTCTTGCCCACGAAGTCGGGCCGGATGGGCAGCTCCCGGTGCCCCCGGTCGACCATCACCGCCAGCTGGACGGCCCGCGGCCGGCCGTAGTCGTTCACTGCGTTCAGGGCGGCCCGCACCGTTCGCCCCGTGAACAGCACGTCGTCGACGAGCACCACGGTGAGCCCGTCCAGGTCGAAGGGGATGTCGGTGACCGCCTCCGGGACGAGGGGGCGGAGGCCGATGTCGTCTCGGTAGAACGTGGCGTCGAGGGTGCCGACGGGAACGGCGGTCCCCTCGATGCGCTCCAGCTCGGCGGCCAGGCGACGGGCCAGCCACACGCCGCCCGTCTGCATCCCGATCAGGACGAGGTGGCGGAGCCCGTGGTTTCGCTCGACCACCTCGTGGGCGATGCGGGTGATGGCCCGGCGCACGTCCTCGGCCGACATGACCCACGCCCGGGCAACGAAAACGCCCCCGGTCGGGGGCGCCAGTGCACGTTCACGTTCGGCCATCGGCATCCGCACTCATGCGGCTTCCTTCCTTCCGTTCGGGCCTCACCGGACCCGCTTCACGGTCGGGAGGTCAGGGTAGCAGGGGAAGCCGGGGTCAGCGGTTCATCCGGCTCCCCGCACGTCGGTGGCGATGCTGGACAGGATGCCGTTGACGAAGCGCCCCGACTCCTCGGTGGAGTAGCGCTTGGCCAGCTCCACGGCCTCCGAGATGACCACGCCGACCGGGACGTCGGGTCGCTCCTGCAGCTCGTAGACGGCCAGGCGCAAGACGTTGCGGTCGATGGCCGGCATCCGATCGACGGCCCAGTCGATGGCGTAGCGGGCGATGAGCTCGTCGATGGGACCCTGATGGCGGCCCACCCCGCCCACCAGGTCGGCCACGAAGGGCTCCGGGTCCACCGGGAGCTCGCCCAAGAGGTCGGCCGGGGCGACGTCTTTGACCTCGGCCTCGTAGAGCAGGGACAGGGCGCGTTCTCGAGACGCTCGCCGCGTGCCGAAGGTCATGCCCGGTCCTGCCCTGGCCGTCAGGTGGAGCGGGTGAGGTACTCGGCGGTTCGGGTATCGATCTTGACGCGGTCGCCCTCGTTCACGAAGAGCGGGACCTGCACGACCATCCCCGTCTCGAGGGTGGCCGGCTTGCGCGCCCCGGACACCCGGTCGCCCTGCAGGCCCGGCTCGGTGCTGGTGACGGTGAGCTCCACCGATGCCGGCAGCTCGACACCGACGATCTCGGCGCCGTGCATCTGCAAGATGGCGGAGTCGCCCTCCTTCAGGAAGCGCGCCGAGTCCCCGAGCGCCCGCTGGTCGACGTGGAGCTGGTCGTAGGTGGTGTTGTCCATGAACACGACGTGGTCACCGTCGCGGTACAGGTACTGCATCTCCCGCTTGTCGATGATGGCCTGGCCGAGCTTCTCGTCGGCTCGATAGGTGCGCTCGATGACCGCCCCCGTGCGCACGTTCTTGAGCTTGGTGCGGACGAAGGCGCCGCCCTTCCCGGGCTTGACGTGCTGGAACTCCACGACGGCGAACAGACCCTCCGGGAGGTCGAGGGTCATCCCGTTCTTCAAGTCGTTGGTGGACACGCTCACGTGACGACGAGTTCCTTCGGTGCGTTGGTCAGGGGGACACAGCCGTCGTCGGTGACGACCACCGTGTCCTCGATGCGCACGCCGCCCTGCGCCGGCAGGTACACCCCGGGCTCCACGGTGACGACGTGGCCGGCGGCCAACGTATCACCGGACGTCGCCGCCAGCGCGGGGGCCTCGTGGATGTCGAGGCCGACGCCATGGCCGGTGGAGTGGACGAAGGCCTCGCCCCAACCGGCGTCGGCGACGACGGCCCGGCAGGCCCGGTCCACGTCGGCGGCGGCCCGCCCAGCGGCCACGGCCCGCACGCCGGCCCGCTGGCTCTCGCTCACCACCTCGACCATGCGGGCCAGCGTCGAGGAGGCCGGCCGGCCCCGGCACAAGGTGCGGGTCATGTCCGAGCGGTAGCCGTCCACCACGGCGCCGAAGTCCACCACGACCAGCTCACCCTCGCCGATGGGGCGGGCCGACGGGCGGGCGTGGGGCCTGGCTGCGTTGGGCCCCGACGCGACGATGGTCTCGAAGGCCGAGCCGTCGGCGCCGGAGCGGCGCATCTCGACGTCGAGGGCGAGGGCCAGCTCGGCCTCGGTGATCCCCTCGGCCAGCCGGGGGCGTACGGCTGCCAGCGCCTCGTCGGCCAGACGGGCCGCCTCGGCCATCCGGGCGATCTCGCCCTCGTCCTTGACCCGCCGGAGGCCTTCGACCAGCCCCTCGGTGGGCACCAGCTCGGCGTGGGGGAACCAGGCCGAGGCGAAGTCGCGCTGGCGGGCCCAGGTGACGCTGGCCGCCTCCAGGCCGAGGCGGCGGACGCCGCCGGTGGCCGAGGCGACGGCGGCGCGCTGCTCGGC
>JALYHF010000363.1 GCA_030776745.1 Actinomycetota bacterium
GGGCTGAGCGGCGCCTGGGATCCGGGAGCCCGGCTCCGCCCCACCACCGCGGTCGCCGGCCTGGCCGTCCTCCTGGCCGCCCTCGCCTACCCGCTGCCCCGGGAGGTGGGGGCGGTCGAGGCCACCGTCCGCCTCCGACCGGCGGGATCGATGGCCGAGATCGAGGTGGACCTGCAGCCACCCGATGCCGCCGAGCGGGCCACGGCCTTTGGCGTCGTCTCCTGGCAAGGTGGCGGGCGCATCCTGGCCGAGCTGGATGAGGTCTCGCCCGGGCGCTACGTCTCGTCGCGGCCGGTCCCGGTGAGCGGCAGCTGGAAGTCCATGGTCGGCCTGCAGCGGGGAGACGAGGTGATGGCGGCGCCCGTGTACCTGCCCGCCGACCCCGAGATCGGCGCGCCGGCGATACCGGCGTTGCCCGAGCGCCGCGGCCCGTTCGTGCGCAACACCGAGCTGCTGCTCCGCGAGGTCCACGGTGGCCCGGGGTGGGTGGCGGCCGCCGCCTACGGCGGACTGGCCGCCGTCATCGCCGTGTTCCTGGCGCTCTTCGCCCTGGCCGCCTCGCGCATCCGGCGCCGCGAGGGCCCGGACAGCCGCCCCCGCGACCACGTTGTCGAGGACACCACCCGGTCAGAGCAATGGCGCTCGTTGCACGGGGCCCGAGTCGGCTAGCACGGCGACAGGATCGGCGGTCGACCGCCGGTACCCTGGAAGGTGCCGTGTCGACCTCCCCCGACGTCACCTGGCAGGCCTCGTTGCTCGACGTGGCCGGCGCCGCCACCGTCGACGGGTCGTTCTCCCGGCTCACCCGCATCCAGCTCGACGCCACCTCATGGGTGGACCACGCCCGGGCGTGGGTGTCCAGCTCGGACCAGCTGTTCGCCGACCTGCTGGCCGGCGTCGACTGGGGCCAGCGCTCCCGGCACATGTACGGGCGGGTGGTGGACGAGCCCCGGCTCACGTCGTGGTGGCGGGCGGAGTCGGGTCGTCCGCTGGAGCCTCCGGTGCTGGAACGCATGCGGCGGCTGCTCTCCGAGCGCTACGGCGTGGAGCTCGACTCGATGGGCCTCAACCTGTACCGCCACGGCGGTGACAGCGTGGCCTGGCACGGGGACCGCATCGCCAAGGAGATCGCCGAGCCCGTGGTGGCCATCGTGTCGGTGGGCGAGGCCCGCAAGTTCCTGCTCCGGCCCCGCGAGACGGGCCGCATCAGGACCTTCCTGTTGGGACGGGGCGACCTGCTGGTGACCGGTGGCGCCTGCCAGAGGCGCTGGGAGCACAGCGTGCCCAAGGTGGCGACGGCCGGCCCCCGGATCAGCATCACCTTCCGCCACGGCCTGGACGCTCGAGCCTACCCCGACGGCGGCTGAGCACCGCCACGCTGGTCGGCGCCGGTGAGCGCCGGTCCCCTTCATACCCCCTACTGGTATAGTGTATAAGACCGGGGATGGAAGGAGGAGGGACGTGCCGGGCTACAGCGGCGAGAAGGAGGACTATCTGAAGCGGCTCCGGCGCATCGAGGGCCAGGTGCGGGGACTGCAGCGCATGGTCGACGAGGAGACCTACTGCATCGACGTGCTCACGCAGATCTCGGCGGTGACCAAGGCCCTGCAGTCGGTGGCCCTCGGGCTGCTGGGCGACCACCTCGGGCACTGCGTGACCCACGCGGCGGCCGCCGGCGGGCCCGAAGCCGACGCCAAGGTACGAGAGGCGTCCGAGGCCATCGCCCGCCTGGTGCGCTCCTGAGGGACGCCCCTTCGCCCCTCCGACACCCCGGACGCCAGGCCACTCCGGACACGAGAGAACAGGAGGTACGCAGATGAGCACCAGCACCTACGTGGTAGAGGGCATGACCTGCGGGCACTGCGTCAACTCGGTCTCCACCGAGCTGGCCAAGGTCTCCGGGGTGAGCGACGTCGCCGTGGACCTCGACACCGGCGAGGTAGCCATCACCAGTGACGGCCCGGTGGACGACGCCGCCGTGCGAGCCGCCGTGACCGAGGCCGGCTTCGACATCCGACCCTGAACACATGAGCCGGGAATACCCCCCCAGGGTATAGTGTTCTCCACTGCCGGCGACGATCTCCCTCCAGGGGGGAAGCGGATGGACCACCAGCACGACCACCACGACCAGGGTGGGCACGGTGACCACCACGGCCGCCAGCAGCACGGAGGGCACGGGCACGGCGACCATGCCGCCATGTTCCGCCGGCGGTTCTGGTTGAGCCTGGCCCTCACGGTGCCGGTCGTGGTCTACAGCCACATGCTGATGACGCTCACGGGTTGGGACCCGCCCGGCTTCCCCGGCGATCATTGGGTCCCCCCGATCCTCGGCACCGCCGTGTTCCTCTACGGCGCTCCGGTCTTCCTGGGCCCCGGGTGGGAGGAGGCCCGCAGCCGCCGCCCGGGGATGATGCTGCTCATCTCCATGGGCCTGCTCGTGGCCTTCGGCGCCTCCGCCGCCACCACCCTCGGCCTGCTCGACGTGGACCTGTGGCCCGAGCTGGCCACCCTGGTCACGATCATGCTGCTCGGCCACTGGCTCGAGATGCGTGCCCTGGGGCAGGCCCAGGGCGCCCTCGCCGCCCTGGCCGCCCTGCTGCCGGACGACGCCGAACGCGTCACGGACCACGCCGTGGAGACCGTCGCCATCGGCGAGCTGCGCCCGGGCGACGTCGTCCTCGTCCGCCCGGGTGGGCGGGTGCCGGCCGACGGCCGCATCGTCGAAGGCGAGGCCGAACTGGACGAGTCCATGGTGACGGGCGAGTCCCGCCCCGTCGCCAAGGGCCCCGGCGACCGGGTGGTGGCTGGCACCGTGGCCACCGACTCCTCCATCCGGGTGACGGTGGAGGCCATCGGCGAAGACACCGCGCTGGCCGGCATCCAGCGCCTGGTAGCCGAGGCGCAGGGCTCCCGGTCGCGCGCCCAGGCCCTGGCCGACCGGGCCGCCGCCCTGTTGTTCTACGTGGCCGCCGCTTCGGGTGTAGCCACCTTCGTGGCGTGGTCCGCGCTCGGCCAGACTGACAGCGCCTTCGTGCGCACCGTCACCGTGCTGGTCATCGCCTGCCCCCACGCCCTGGGCCTGGCCATCCCCCTCGTGGTCAGCCTGTCGACCTCCATCTCGGCCAGGGCCGGCATCCTGGTCAAGGACCGCCTCGCTCTGGAGCGGATGCGAGCCGTCGACGCCGTCCTGTTCGACAAGACGGGCACCCTCACCCGGGGGAGCCACGTGGTGAGCGACGTGGCCGCCGTCGCCATGTCCGACGACGAGCTCCTCGCCCTGGCCGCCGCCGTGGAGGCCGACTCCGAGCATCCCCTGGCTCGCGCCATCGTGGCTGCCGCCGCCGGTCGGGGCCCCGTGCCTCGAGCGAGCGGCTTCCGGGCCATCACCGGTCGGGGCGTCGAGGGCAGCGTCGAGGGTGTCGCCGTGGCCGTCGGTGGTCCCGCCCTGCTCCGGGAGCGGGGCCTGGGCGAGCCGGCCGAGCTCTCGGACCGCATCCAGGAGTGGCAGGGTCGCGGCGCCGCCGTGCTCTTCGTGGTCCGCGACGCCGAGATCGTGGGTGCCCTCGCCCTCGAGGACGCCATCCGGCCCGAGTCCCGCCAGGCGGTGGAGGAGCTGCATCGCCTCGGGGTCAAGGTCGCCATGATCACCGGCGACGCTCGCCAGGTGGCCGACGCGGTGGCCGCCCGGCTCGGCATCGACGAGGTCTTCGCCGAGGTCCTCCCCGAGGACAAGGACAAGGCCGTGCGCGACCTGCAGGCCCGCGGCTGGCGCGTGGCCATGGTGGGCGACGGCGTCAACGACGCCCCGGCTCTGGCCCGGGCCGACGTGGGCATCGCCATCGGCGCCGGCACCGACGTCGCCATCGAGTCGGCCGGCGTGGTGCTGGCCTCCTCCGACCCCCGGGCCGTGGTGGGCGTCATCCGCCTGTCCCGGGCCAGCTACCGCAAGATGGTCGAGAACCTGGCCTGGGGCGCCGGCTACAACGTCTTCGCCATACCCCTCGCCGCCGGTGCCCTGGCGTGGGCCGGGATCACGCTCTCCCCCGCGGTGGGGGCGGTGCTGATGAGTGCGTCGACCGTCGTCGTGGCCCTCAACGCCCAGCTGCTGCGCCGGGTGGACCTGCGCCGTCCCGAGACCTCCGGGGAGGAGGTGGGCAGCCCGCCCCACGCCCTCCCGGCCGGCGCCGGCCGCTGACGCAGGCGCGACCTCACCGGTCCGGCCGCCGCCCGCCTAGTTCCCGTTGACGCTCCAGTGCCACGGTTCGCTGGGGAGGTTGTAGAACCCGAAGCGGCTGGCGTTGCCGGCCAGCCACTGGAACCCGGGGAGCAGATCGCTCAGGCGTGCCGCGATCTGGGTGTTGACCACGATGCCGCGTACGCTGGTCACGCTGACCCCGCCCACCCGCCGGGAGGGGCGGATGGGGGCGCCCGGCTCGGGTGGCGGCGCGGTGATCCTCCTCGTCAGGGCTTCCTGCCTCTTGGCGATGTCGGCCGCCAGTTGCGCGTCCAGAGCGGCCAATGACTGCGCCTCCGCCAGCGCCCGGTCGACGCGGTCGTCCACCGAGGACGCCACGCGCCGTTGCTTCTCCTGGGCCTGCACCACGGCGCCCAGGCTGGCTTCGGCCTCCCGGCGCCGGCCGGCGGCCTGCTTCTCGGCGTTCTCGGCGGCGCGGCGCCGCGCCCCGAGGTCCTCGCCCGCCGCCCGCAGCTCGTCGGCCAGGTCACCACTGTGTCCGAGGGCGAACTCCAGGAGGTGCCTCTTGGTCGCCATCTCCGCCACGGAGTCAGAGTCGAGGGCGATGACCAACTCTTCGGAGGGCCCGCTCACGTAGGCGCTCACGGCGAGGCGGCGCATGGATTGGCGGAGGGCCCGCAGCTCCACCTCGCTGCGGCGTTCCTCCTCGCGGGCGGCAGCCGCCGCCGACGCGGACGCCTCCGCCGCCTGACGGGTGGCGGCGGCGTGGGACTCCTGCCCCCGCAGGTTGGAGTCGAGGTCGTCGAGGGCTCGCTCGACCTCCGCGTCCGATGCCCGCAGCACGTCCAGCTCGGCGGCCACCTTCGCCCGCTGCTGCTGGACCTCCTTGCGCCGAGCCCGAGGATCGGGCTTCTCGGCGGCCCCGGCACCGCTCACGCTGCTGGCCAGCACGCCCAGCGTGAGGATCACCACCAGCCAGCGCGCGCTCGTGGGCTTGGCACAGCCGTCCAAGGGCGTCTCCCGGGTGCTGGCACGACGGCCTCGCCGACGGATGCCACACGCGACGAGACGGTCGGTACAGGTTGGCGCCGCACCATAGGCTGCCGGCTCGTCGATGTCGAGCGCACGGCGGCCGGCACGGAGCGGGTGGGGGAGGCCCGGCCCGCCTCAGCGGCGACGCCGCCGACCCGAGTCCGTGCCCTTGTAGTTGAGGACCTGGCGCAGCGTGTGGACGACCTCGACCAGGTCCTTCTGGTCGTCCATCACCTGGTCGATGTCCTTGTAGGAGGAGGGGATCTCGTCCAGGAGGGCCTCGGCCTGGTCTCGCTGCCAGACCTTGCCGCTCATCTCCCGCGCCATGTCGTCCACCGTGAAGGTCCTGCGGGCCTTCGAGCGCGAGTAACGACGGCCGGCGCCGTGGGAGCACGAGTTGTAGGACAAGGCGTTGCCCTTGCCCTTGACGACGTAGGAGCGCGTGCCCATCGACCCGGGGATGACCCCGTAGTCGCCCACGTCGGCCTTGATGGCGCCCTTGCGGGTGATCCAGAGCGTGCGGTCTCCGTGGCGCTCCAGCTGGGTGAAGTTGTGGTGGCAGTTCACCCGGCGCCGCTCCCGGCCCGACCCGACGAAGGCGAAGAAGGCGGCCAGGGCGGCGTCCATCATCTGCTCCCGGTTGCCCCGGGCGTAGGCCTGCGACCACAGCAGATCGCCCACGTAGCGCTCGAACTCCTCGCTCCCCTGGGTGAAGTAGGCCAGGTCGGGGTCCTCCAGCGACAGCTCGAGGGCCTCGGCCAGGCGGCGAGCCTTCTCGATGTGGCGGGTGGCCAACTTGTTGCCCACCCCCCGGCTGCCCGAGTGCAGCACCAGCCACACCTGGTCGCGCTCGTCGAGGCACACCTCAAAGAAGTGGTTGCCCGAGCCGAGGGAGCCGAACTGCTCGAGGGCCCGCTTCTCCAGGTCGCCCAAGTCGTGCGGGGGCGGGTTCTTCCGGAACCACAGCCGGGCCGGGGCCGACGGCTGGTCGTGCCACTTCCCCAGGCCGGCCGGGACGGCCTGCTCGACCACGGGCAGGAAGCCGTCGAGGGAGTCCGGGAGCTGGCCGGCGGCCAGGGTGGTCTCCACCGCGATCATCCCGCAGCCGATGTCCACGCCCACCGCGGCCGGGATGATGGCGTTCTCGGTGGGGATGACCGAGCCCACTGTGGCGCCGATGCCCACGTGGGCGTCGGGCATGAGGGCCACGTGGCCGGGGACCACCGGCAGCCGGCTGGCCTTGAGGGCCTGCTCGGTGGTGTCGTCGTCGATCTCGGAGGCCCAGTTGACGAGCTTGTCGCTGATGCGCACGGGCATGGCTCCAGGATAGGAGCGCCCGGCCCCGGCCTGGCCCGAATTTCAAGCGCCCCAGGGCGGCGGCTCGCTCCCTAGTCGGCCCGCAGGTACACGTCCGAGCCGCTGGAGACGAACTCGGTCGACTTCTCCTTCATGCCCAGCTCGATGGCCTCGTCTACGCCCACGCCGTGGGCCAGGGCGTAGTCCCGCACGTCCTGGCTGATGCGCATGGAGCAGAACTTGGGCCCGCACATGGAGCAGAAGTGGGCCGTCTTGGCCGGCTCGGCCGGCAAGGTCTGGTCGTGGTAGTCCCTGGCCGTGTCGGGGTCCATGGCCAGCTCGAACTGGTCCTCCCAGCGGAACTCGAAGCGGGCCTTGGACAAGGCGTCGTCCCAGGCCTCGGCGCCGGGATGACCCTTGGCCAGGTCGGCGGCGTGGGCGGCGATCTTGTAGGCGATCACCCCCTGCTTCACGTCCTCCCGGTCCGGCAGCCCGAGGTGCTCCTTGGGCGTCACGTAGCAGAGCATGGCCGTGCCGTACATCCCGATCATGGCCGCCCCGATGGCCGACGTGATGTGGTCGTAGCCGGGGGCCACGTCCACCGTCAGGGGGCCCAGCGTGTAGAAGGGCGCCTCGTGGCAGACCTCCATCTGGAGGTCGACGTTCTCCTTGATCTTGTGCATGGGGACGTGGCCGGGGCCCTCGATCATCACCTGCACGTCGTGGCGCCAGGCCACCTCGGTCAGCTCCCCGAGGGTGCGCAGCTCGGCGAACTGGGCCTCGTCGTTGGCGTCGGCGATGCAGCCGGGGCGCAGCCCGTCGCCCAGCGAGAAGGCCACGTCGTAGGCGGCCAGGATCTCGCACATCTCCTCGAAGTGGGTGTACAGGAAGCTCTCGCGGTGGTGGGCCAGGCACCAGGCGGCCATGATCGAGCCGCCCCGGCTCACGATGCCCGTCACCCGCCTGGCCGTCAGTGGCACGTAGCCGAGCAGCACGCCGGCGTGGACGGTGACGTAGTCCACTCCCTGCTCGGCCTGCTCGACGAGGGTGTCGCGGTAGACCTCCCAGCTCAGGTCCTCGGCGGCGCCGTCGACCTTCTCGAGGGCCTGGTAGATGGGCACGGTGCCCACCGGGACCGGCGAGTTGCGGATCACCCACTCACGGGTGGTGTGGATGTCGGTACCGGTGGACAGGTCCATCACCGTGTCGGCCCCCCACCGGGTGGCCCACGTGAGCTTGTCCACCTCCTCGGCGACCGACGAGGTGACCGCCGAGTTGCCGATGTTGGCGTTGACCTTCACCAAGAAGTTGCGGCCGATGGCCATCGGCTCCGACTCGGGGTGGTTCACGTTGCTGGGCAAGATGGCCCGGCCCCGAGCGATCTCGTCCCGGACGAACTCGGCGCTGACGCCCTCCCGGACGGCCGCGAACTCCATCTCCTCGGTGACCTGCCCCCGCCTTGCGTAGTGCAGCTGGGTGACGGGCCGGCCCGCCGTGCCCCGTAGCGGGGGTCGGCGCTCGCCGCCGAAGGGGGTGGCCACCCGGCCCCGGCGCACGGCGCCCCGACCGTCGTCTCGCACCCTGGCCGGCCGGCCGTCGTAGCGCTCGACGTCGCCCCGTCCCAGGATCCACGGGAGCCGGAGCGGCGGCAGCCCGGCCTCGGGCGCGGATCCGGGCCCGCTGGTGTCGTACAGGCGGAGGGGGGCGTTGGCCTCGCCTCGGGGCGAAGCGTCGAGGCGGATCTCGGTGAACGGCACCCGCGTCCCCCGCGCGCCGTCCACGTAGACCTTGGAACGTGTACCCATCGTCACTCCCTCCGCCGGCATTACCCGGATCAGGTTCAGCGGTCGACGCCCGCAGGCGCCCTCTCAGCCCGGTCCGCCCGAGCTCCCGTCCCCTCAGTCTGGCACACGAACAACCGGTGAGCCTGCCCGCGCCGCGGCGAAAGATTGCGGATAGGCTCCGGCGCCGGTCGCCATACGGCCCGGGTGGGCGTCAGGAGGGGAGCCTGTGGTGAAGCGTGTGGTGGTGGTAACCGTCCTGCTCGCCCTGGTGGCGGGCGCCTGCGCCTCTGATGACGACGAGCCGGCGTCGGCGCCGGATCGTCCCGCCGACCAGCCGGTGCGGGGCGGCACGCTGGTCGCCGCCTTGTCGTCCGACCCCGGCCACCTCAACCCGGCCATCACCACCTCGGGTTCGGTCCATCCCGCCTCGGAGCTGTTCTACAACGGCCTCGTGTCGACGAACGAGGAGCACGAGCCGGTCCCGGAGCTGGCCAGCACCTGGCAGGTCGAGCAGGACGGGGCCCTCTACCGGTTCGTCCTGCGGGACGGGGTCAAGTGGCACGACGGCCAGCCCTTCACCTCCGCCGACGTGAAGTACACCTACGAGGAGGCGCTGCTCAAGTTCCACGCCCGGACCAAGGCCTCCATGGGGCCGGCCCTGGCCGCCATCGAGACGCCCGACCCCCGCACCGTCGTGTTCCGCTTCAAGCATCCCTATGCCCCGCTGCTCCAGCAGCTGGACGTCACCGAGGGGCCCATCATCCCCAAACACATCTACGAGGGGAGCGATCCCAACACGAACCCGGCCAACACGAATCCCGTCGGTACCGGCCCTTTCAAGTTCGTCTCGTACACCAAGGGCAGTGAGGTGCGGATGGCCCGCAACCCCGACTACTTCAACAAGCCGCTGCCCCACCTCGACGAGGTCGTCATGCGGGTCATCCCCGACGCCACGGCCCGCGTCCTCGCCCTCGAGAGCGGCGAGGTCGACTGGGTGTTCGACACCCCGGAAGCCGAGCGGGCCCGGCTCGGCCAGGCCCGAGGCATCGAGACCGTCCAGACGTCCTTCAACCCCGGCGGGTCCAACTGCATCATGACCATGAGCTTCAACCTCGATCGGCCCGTCCTCAAGGAGCTCCGGGTCCGTCGAGCGATCGCCCACGCCCTCGACCGCAGGCAGTTCCTGGACCAGGTCCACTTCGGCGCCGGCGCGGTGGCCGAAGCGCCCATCTCCAGCGGCATCCCCTGGGCCCACGCCGAGGGCCTCGACCTGCCCCGGTTCGACCGGGCCGAGGCCGAGAGGCTCCTCGACTCGGCCGGGTGGAAACGGCAGGGAGACGGGGTCCGGACCTCGAGCGGCGTGGCCGGCCTGCCCGACGGGACCAGGCTGGGCATCGACTTCCTCCACTTCCCCACCTTCGCCAAGTACGGCGAGCTGGTGCGCCAGCAGCTGGGCGCGGTGGGGATCGAGGTCACCCAGAAGCCGCTCGAGCCCACGGTGTTCCCCGACATCGTGTTCCGGCAGCGGAACTACGACACCAACGTCATCTCCTACTGCAACGGCACCGACCCCGAGATCGGCGTCCGCCGCATGTACCACTCCTCCCAGATCGGGCCGGCCCCGTTCACCAATGCTGCCGGGTACCGCAACCCGGAGGTCGACTCGCTCTTCGAGCGGGCCAGCCGCGAGGTGGACCGGGAGGAGCGGGGCAAGGCCTACCGCCAGATCCAGGAGATCGTGGTGAAGGACCTCCCCTACTTCTGGCTGGTAGAGACCGTGGCCACCCGGGCCTACGACGCCACCTGCAGCGGCTTCAAGGCCCACACCGGCCTCTTCGCGGAGGCAGCGTTCTGTAGGAAGTGACCTCCGGGTACCTGCTCAGGCGCCTGCTCCAGGTCCTGCCGGCGGTGGCCGGCATCGTCGTCGTCACCTTCGTGGTCGTCCACCTGGCGCCCGGTGACCCCGTCGTGGCCCTGGCCGGCGAGAGCGGCGACGAGGCCTACCTCGAGCTCATGCGGGCCAAGTTCGGGCTCGACCGGCCCCTGCCGGCCCAGTTCGTCACCTACGCCGGCAACCTCCTCCGCGGCGACCTCGGCGTCTCCTACCTGCAGGGGCGCCCGGTGGTCGCCGTCATCGGCGATCGCCTCCCGGCCACGCTGCTGCTGATGGCCACGGCGGTGACCCTCTCGACTACGGCGGGGGTGGCGCTGGGAGCGCTGGCCGCTCGTCGGCCGTTCGGGCGGATGGACCTCGCCGTCAACGCCACCGCCCTCGTCGGCTCGGCTACCCCGGCCTTCTGGCTGGCGCAGCTGGCCCTCCTGACCCTCGCCTTCCGGGCGGGGCTGTTCCCCGTGCAGGGCATGACCGACGCCCGCTCGGCCCCCGGTGGGCTGGCCCGGGCCGCTGACGTCGCCCACCACCTGGCCCTGCCCGCCCTGGTGCTCGCCGCCTCGCAGGTCGCGCTGGTGGCCCGCCTCACCCGCACGGGCCTGGTCCAGCAGCTGGGCGCTCAGTACGTCCGCACGGCGCGGGCCAAGGGGATCTCGGCCGGACGGGTCCTGGTCGGCCACGCCCTTCCCAACGCGCTGCTGCCCGTCGTCACCGTCATCGGGAGCCGAATGGTCGGGTTCCTCTTCTCGAGCGCCGTGCTGGTCGAGGTCGTGTTCGCCTGGCCCGGCCTGGGCCAGCTGCTGCTCAGCGCCACCCAGACCCGCGATTACCCGATCCTGCTGGGCCTGGTGCTGCTGGTCGCCCTCAGCGTGGTCGTCGCCAACCTTCTCACCGACCTGACCTATGGCTGGATCGACCCTCGCATCCGCTACGACTGAGCCGCCGCTCCGCATGGCCGAGCCGCCGGGCGACCCCCGCCGGGCGCAGGTGCTCCGACGCCTGGGGCGCAGCCCGGCGGCCGTGGTCGGGCTGGCCCTCACGCTCACCACGGTGCTGGCCGGGCTGCTGGCCGGGGTGGTCTCGGGCA